>DVHW01000158.1 GCA_018711785.1 Candidatus Galloscillospira excrementavium | reverse complement strand
GCCGCTGCCCATAGGGCAGCGGCCCGCCGCAGACCGGTTGCGCTTGCCTGTTTCTGTCAGGGAGCCTTGGCACCGGACCCGTTCAGCCCCAGCCGGACATACTGTTCCGGAGGCGCCTCGCTCTCCCGCATCAGGCGGACCATGGCATCTTCCATGCGGCACTCGGTCTCGGCGTCCTGAAGGGGGGAGAGCTGTTTCGGGTCCTGCTCCAGGTCGAAGAGCAGATTTCCCCCCTCGTAGAGACCGTCGGGGCCGTAGAGGAGCTCTGGGTCGTCGGAGATCATGCCCATGGCGTTGCCGGGCACCCGCAGCAGGGGCGTGCCCTTCGTGAATTCATACCCCCACACCAGCTCGCTCTGGCGCAGCTTGTCCAGCGTGATGGAATTGGGATAGCTGGTGGGGGTCTGCAGGTAGTCGTAGATCTCCGTCAGGTGTTCCCGCACCGGCGTGCGCATGTAGACATAGCGTCCGTCGGTCACATTGACATGGAAGCCGTGGAGGCCGAAGAGGGCGTAGTCCCGGATTTTCTGGTCGCTGGCGACCACCTCGCGGAGGGGCTTGCCCTGGACGTCTTTCGGAATGGGGACCTGGAAGTAGTCCAGGAGGGTGGGCGCGATGTCGATGGTCTGGCACAGGGCCTGCCGCCGCTCGCCGCACACGCCGCTCCTGGGGTCCCAGAGGAAAAAGGGAGTGTGTGCGATCTCGTCGTAGATGGGCTCGCAGACCTTGCCCCACCAGTCATGCTCGGTGAGCAGGAAGCCGTGGTCGGTGTTCACGATGAGCATGGTGTCCTTCCACAAATCGTACTGGTCCATCCGGTCCAGGACTTGCCCCAGGTAGTAGTCGCACATGCTCACCACGGCCCGGTACTTGTTGATGGCGTGGCGGATCTCCTCTTCGGTCTCGCCGGCGTGGCCCACCTTATGGTACTGGGGCCAGTCGAACTCCCGGCCGCCGTACTCCTTTTCATAGAGGGACATAAACCGGTCGGGCACATAGTAGGGCTCGTGGGGGTCGAACTCCTCGATCTGGAGGAACCAGTTGTCGGAGCGGAAGTTGTCGTCGATGAACTGGAGCCCGTGGTGGAAGGTCTGGGCGATGGAGATGTCCTCCTCCCGGGGGGTGTAGCGGCGGTTCACGTACTCCTGCCGGCCGCAGTTGTCCTGCCGGCCGTAGAGGTGGGGCGGGACCTCAAAGTCCACCAGGCCCTTCCACGGGTCCCCCTCCGGGCCCCGGGCGTACTCGAAGGAGTTGTACTTGGTCTGGTAGTCCGAGCCCCCCTGCTCCCAGTAGTGCCAGTGGTCGGTGACCAGGTGGGTGTAGACGCCGTTTTTCTTCAGCAGCTCGGGCATGGAGTCGTCGTAGAGCTCGATGGGGCCCCAGCCCCGGTGCAGGAAGTTGTACCGGCCGGTGTGGAGCTCCCGGCGGGCGGGCATGCAGGGGAAGCTGCCGATGTAGAAGTTGTCGAAGGTGGCGGCGTGCTTTGCCAGCCGCTCAAAATTGGGGGCCACGATGTCTGTCCCCCCATAGGGGGGGAGCATGATGCGGTTGAGCGAGTCGAACATGACCATGATGGCTCTCATGGGATTCCTACCTCCTTACTCTTCGCCGGTGTCGGCGATGCCCGCCGGGGCGCGCACGTGGCGGACCGCGAAGGTCACCACCAGGATGGTCACCAGATAGGGGCACAAATCCAGCAGCTGGGCGGGGATGCTGCCGTCGGTGAACACGCTCTTCAGGGCCGCGGCGGCGCCGAAGATCAGGCTGCCGAACAGGGACCCGATGGGGTTGTACGCGCCGAGGATGTTGACCGCCACGGCGATGTAGCCCCGGCCGGCGCTCATCTCATAGGCGAAGCGGTTCACGTGGTCGATGGCCAGATAGCTGCCGGCAAGGCCGCACAGCACGCCCACGATGCACTCCCCCAGGAAGCGGTACTTCTTGATGGAGATGCCGATGGTGCGGGCGGCAAGGGGCTTCTCCCCCACGATCCGCAGCCGCAGCCCCCACGGCGTGCGGAACATAAAGGCCCAGCCCACCAGGCCCACGACAATGGCCAGAGGAAGCATAAACGAGACATTGCCGATGACGGGGAGCACAATGTGGGGCAGAGACTCCACTGAGGAGGAGTTCGCCCGGCTGCCCCAGATGACCTGGGTCATGGAGGCGGTAAAGCCGGAGGCGAACATATTCAGCCCGATGCCGCAGATGACCTGGTCCATATGGTACTGCACGCAGAGGACCCCGTGGATCAGGGCGTACAGCGTGGAGAGGGCCACGCCGCACAGCAGGCCCAGCCAGGGGTTATTGGTGTAGTAGGAGCCGCAGGTGGCCCCAAAGGCACCCATGAGGATAAAGCCCTCCATGCCCATGGGCATGATGCCGCAGCGGGCGGAGAAATTCCCTCCCACAGCGGCCAGGGCCACCGGCACGGAGGACCGGAGGGCGGAGATGAGAAACAGTAAAATAGATTCCATCCTTTGGCCCTCCTGTCATTCCGCGGCGGCTGCGCCGCGCTTTTTCCGGCCCAGGAGCAGTTTCTTCAGCGGGGCGCACAGCGTGTCCATGAGCTTGGGCGCCACCATAAACACCACGATCAGGGCCTGGATGATGGCGATGACGTCCATGGGGATGGAGGCGATGCGGTTGACCGAGCTGGCGCCCGACTTCAGCCCGCCCCAGAGGATGGCGGACAGCAGCACGATGAGCGGGTTGTTGCCGGCCAGCGCGGCTACCGCGATGCCCTCAAAGCCGTAGCCGCTGGAAAAGCCGTCGGTAAAGCGGTACTGCACCCCCATGACCTGGGTGGCGCCGCAGCAGCCGGCCAGGGCGCCGCTGATGAGCAGCGTGACCACCATCATCCGGTTGACGTGGATGCCAGCAGTCTGGGCGGCGATGCGGTTCGTGCCCATGAAGTGCATCTCATAGCCCAGCTTGGTGCGGTTCAGGAGGAACCAGACCACCAGCACCAGCGCCACGCCGAGGAGGATGGAGGAGGAGAGGTAGTGCCCCTCCACCAGGCGGCCGATGCGGGCCTCCTCCGGCAGCGCCGCGGTCCGGGCGATGCCCTGGTCGTCCACCAGGGGATTGTTGACCAGGTAGCTGCAGAAGAGCTGGGCCACATAGTTGAGCATGAGGGTCACGATGACCATGTTCGCGCCGAAGCGGTTGCTCAGAAAGCCGGCGATGCCGGCGTAGAGCCCGGCGGCCAGGCAGCTGACCACCAGAATCAGGGGTACGAAGATCACCCGGGGCAGGGCGGGGAGATAGCCGCCGATCAGCGCGGCCACCATGGCGCCCACATAGAGCTGCCCCTCCGTGCCCAGGTTCATCACCTTGGCGTGCTGGGCAAAGGCGAAGGCCAGGCCGGTGAAGATCAGGGGCGTGGCGTAGCTCAGGGTGGTCAGAATGTCGTCCACTGAGCCAAAGGCCCCCTGGAAAATCAGCTTGTAGACCTGGAGCGGATTAAAGCCCGCCACATAGAATACAATGCCGCCGATGATCAAAGCGAGTAAAAATGCGCAGAGCGTCCTCAAAACCATATAGACGCGCTCTCTCGTCCCTGTCAGCTGCACTTTTCTCCCCCCTCAGCGCCGGTCATCAGAACGCCCAGCCGGTTGTCGTCAAATGCCTCCGCCCGGTCCACCGCCACAATGCGGCCCTTGTAGATGACCGCGATGGTGTCACTGAGCTTTTTGATCTCGTCCAGGTCGGCCGAGATGAGAAGGATGCCCTTCCCCCGGTCGCGGTAGGCCAGCATGACCTCGTGGATGTACTCCGACGCGGACACGTCCACGCCCCGGGTGGGCTGGGCGCAGATCACCACCTCTGGGTCCTGGGAAAAGACGCGGGCGATGACCACCTTCTGCTGGTTGCCGCCGGACAGGGAGCCGCAGGGCGTCGCCGCGCTGGGCGCCTTGACCCGGAAGTCGCGGATGAGCGTGTCGGCGTTTTTGCGGATATTCTTGTAGTTCATCATGCCGCCGCGGCAGAACTGCTTCTGCCCCTCGTAGCCGAGGATGACGTTTTCCTCAATGGAGCGGGCCAGCGAGAGGCCCCGGAGGGTGCGGTCCTCGGGGACGTGTCCAATCCCGGCGGCGAGGAAGTCCTCCGCATCGCCGGAGATCTCCTTCCCGTTGAGGGTCAGGTGCATGGAGTCGGGCCGGAGAAGGCCGGTCAGGGCCTCGATGAGCTCGGTCTGCCCGTTCCCGTCGATGCCCGCGATGCCCAGGATCTCGCCCCGGTGGACCGTGAGGGAGACATCCTGCAAAACCGGGATGCCGGCGCGCTGACAGGAGAGATCCCGCACCTGACAGAGTACCTCTCCAATATGCTCCGAGGGGTGCCGCCCCTCGAAGCTGTACTCCCGGCCTACCATCATACTGGCCAGCTGCTGCATGTCGGTCTGCTCCTTGTCCACGCTGCCGATCAGCGTGCCGTCCCGGAGCACGGTGCAGCGGTCTGCGATCTCCATGACCTCGTAGAGCTTATGGGTGATGATGACGATGCTCTTTCCCTCGCCCTTCAGTACGCGCAGAGCCCGAAAGAGCTCCTTGACCTCGATGGGGGTGAGCACCGCGGTGGGCTCGTCCAGAATGAGGATCTCCACGCCGCGGTAGAGGGCCTTGAGGATCTCCACCCGCTGCATCTGCCCCACGGACAGGCTCTCTACCCTGGCGCGGGCGTCGATGGGGAAGCCGCTCTGCTCCGCAAGGCTGGTCACCCTGCGAACGGCTTCCTCCTGGTCGTAGAGGAACCCCTTTCGGGGCTCATGCCCAGCCACGATGTTCTCCGCGACGCTCAGCACGGGCACCAGCATAAAATGCTGGTGCACCATGCCGATGCCCGCCTGGATGGCGTCGGAGGAGTCGCGGAAGGAGACCTTTTTCCCGCGGATCAGGATCTCCCCCGCGTCGGCCCGGTGCATCCCGTAGAGGACCTTCATCAGCGTGGTCTTGCCCGCGCCGTTCTCGCCCAGGACCGCGTGGATCTCGCCCTCTCTCAGCGTGAAGTCCACGTGATTTAAGGCCTGAACGTTGCCGAAGCTCTTTGAAATGCCGCGCATTTCCACCGCATTCATGGTCAGCAGCGCCTCCCTGCTATCAAATCAATCAGTTGCCCTGGCCGTTGGCGGCGATCCACGCATCGACCTCTTCCATGGTGGTGGGGAGCTCCACGCCGCTGGTCATATACCACTCGCGGGCGGCCTCTACCTTTTCGATGATCTCGTCGGACAGGGTGATGGAGGCGTCCTCCAGCAGATACTCGAAAGCGCCGTCAGAAAAGGAGGGGTACTGGTTTCCGCCGGTCCAGGTGCCGTCGATGATCTGCTGGCACTGCTGGTAGATCAGATTGGTCAGCACGAAGCCGGCGGTAGCGACGATGTAGGGGGACATGCTGTTCTGGTTGGCACCGCAGCCGATGCCGTAGAAGTGCTGCTCCTCCAGGGCGGACCAGATGCCGGTGCCGCTGCCGGCCAGATTCAGGATGATGTCCACGCCCTGGTCGTACATGGAAACGGCCATCTCCTTACAGGTGTTGACGTCGGTAAAGCTGCCGACGGTGGAGATCAGGACCTCTACCTCGGAGTCGTAGAAGCGGGCGCCGCAGGCAAAGCCGGTGCCCATGGCATTCAGCGTGGAGGTGTCCAGGCCCTGGATGGCCCCCACCTTCTTGTCGGCGTTGGCGTACTCCATGCTCTCATCCACAGTGACCAGCCCGGCGATGACGCCGGCCAGGAAGGTCTGCTCCGCGCCGTTTTTCAGGATGTTGCAGACATTGGGATTATCAGAGGCATTGTCCACCAGAGTGAACTTCTGGTCGGGGTACTGGGGCGCGATCTCGTCCAGAGCCGTGGCGCCGTCCGAGGAGAGGACGATGATCAGATCATAGCTGCCGTCCTGGGCGAGGGAATAGGTCATGGAGGTGTACTCATCCGGAGAGGAGGGCTCCACATAGTCAAAGGTGATGCCCAGGTCGGCCTGGGCCTGCTGGAGACCGGCGTATACCATGTCGTTGAAGTTGTTGTCGCCCAGGCCGCTGGTCGTCAGCACGACGCCGATCTTCGCGCTGGCCTCTGTGGAATCCTGGGGCTGCTCCGTTGTGCTGGCGTCCGGGGTTTCCGCGGGCGTATCGGTGGCCTCCAGGTCCGTGGTATTGCCGCAGCCGCCCAGGACGCAGAGCAGCAGAGCAGCCGCTGTGAGCAGGGACAAGAACCGTTTCATCTTCATCGTAGTTCCTCCTATACATTTTGTGTACAACATTTCGGGCATATTGCCCCCTTATTTGTGGAGTTTAAC
>DVHW01000157.1 GCA_018711785.1 Candidatus Galloscillospira excrementavium | reverse complement strand
AAAGTTCACTTTACAAGAAAAGTATAGCATACTTTACATCTCTGTCAAGACCTTTTCCAGCGGGCCAGGAGAAAAAATTCCCTGCCCCGGAGCAGGACAGCGGTATTTCCAAATGAGAAAAAAAGAGGTATAATAGAAAAAATACGTTCCACAGGCAAAACCGAGGTGACCCCGATGCACGAAAAACTGGGCCTTTACATCCACATCCCCTTCTGCCGCAGCAAGTGCGACTACTGCGACTTCTACTCCCTGGCCGGCCGGGAAGACCGGATGGACGACTATCAGCGGGCCCTGCTCGCCCACATGAAGGAGACCGCGCCCCTGGCCCGGAATTACCAGGTGGACACGGTGTACTTTGGCGGCGGCACGCCCAGCTTTTACGGGGAGAAGCGGCTGCTGGGCCTGCTGGGGCAGATCCGCCGGCGGTTTGACCTCGCCCGGGAGGCGGAGGTCACAGTGGAGTGCAACCCGGACAGCGTGGACCGGAGGATGCTCACCCGCCTGCGCCGGGCGGGGGTGAACCGCATCTCCCTGGGGGTGCAGTCGGCCTGCAATGGGGAGCTGGCCGCCGTCCACCGGCCCCACACCTTCGAGCAAGCGAAGGAGGCGGTGGCCGCGGTGCGCGCCGCCAAGATCAAAAACCTGAGCCTGGACCTGATCTACGGCCTGCCGGGGCAGGGCGAGGGGAGCTGGGAGCAGACGGTAGAGCAGGCCCTCCTGCTGGAGCCGGAGCACCTGTCCTGCTACGGCCTGAAGGTGGAGGAGGGCACCCCCCTGTGGGGCCGGGTCCGGCGGGGGGAGGTCCTGCCCGACGACGACGCCCAGGCCGACATGTACCTGTGGACGGTGGACCGTCTGGCCCAGGCGGGCTACCGGCAGTATGAGATCTCCAACTTCGCCCGGCCGGGCTTCCAGTCCCGGCACAACCTGAAATACTGGATGTGCAAGCCCTACCTGGGCTTTGGCCCCGGGGCCCACTCCGACTTCGGGGACCGGCGCTACTCCTTTGTCCGGGACCTGGAGGGGTATATCTCCGGTGTGCTGGAGGGAGGGCGGATCATCGACGAGGAGGAGCTCATCCCCCGCCGGGAGCGGGGCAGCGAGTACCTGATGCTCCGCCTGCGCACCACCCGGGGCATCGAGGAGTGGGAGTACCGGCGGGAGTACTTCATGAACTTCGAGCCCATCGAGCAGAAGCTCATCGAATACGAGCGCCAGGGCTGGGCGGCCCGTCAGGACCGGCGCTGGCACCTGACCCCCAAGGGATTTCTGGTGTCCAACCAGCTCATCGGGGAGTTGCTGGAGCGGCAGGAGCCGGTGAACCTTTCAGAACTGGTGGCCAAGGCGGCCCGGGAGTTCGGGAGGCCGGAGGAACGGACGTGAAACGGGGCGGAAGGGTCCGGATGCGGACGGAAATTCGGCCCTGCCGGCGAAAGTCCGCTGTTTACAAAAGCGGCACTGTGTGTTAACATAATATTCTATAAGAGAAGCGACCCACCATTCGCGGCAATCACAGGAGGACATCATGAAGCGACTCGGAACGAAGGTGACAGCGGCGGCTCTGGCGCTGGTGCTGGGCCTCAGCCCTCTGGCCAGCGCGTCGGAGGCGCTGGGGCACGACATACATAGCGGCTCGGTGGAGCTGTCGGTGGGCACCAGCCTCACCAGGCAGATCTTTTGGAGCGATACCTACTCCGATCTGCGCACGGAGCACTACCTCACCTACACCCCCAACACCAGCGTGACGCCCACGGTGTCCTATGGGAGCGCCATTGCCTCCCGGACCACCCTGACCGAAATGGCCCAGACGCTGAAGGCGGAGGGCAAGCGTGTGGTCGGCGGCACGAACGGGGACTACTATGTGGTGGCCACCGGTACCCCACTGGGCATGGTCATCACCGACGGGATCATCCGTTCCCTCCCTGGCTGGAGCGATTCCTGGTACTATGCCGTGGGCTTCCGCTCCGACGGGTCGGTGGTGATGGGACAGCCCCAGTTCAGTGTGACCGCCACCTTCAACGGTGACCTGACCGTGAGCATCATGGGCGGGGTCAACAAGGTACGTACCGCCGAGGATGGATATTTCCTCTTCACGGAGGACTTCGGAAGCACCACCCTGAACAACAGCGCCGGGGTGGACGTGGTCCTGGTGCCGGTGACGGACAACGTGGGCCAGAGCGTGGATGTGGACCTGGACGTGACCGACCCGGACGGGACCGACCCGACGACACCCACCTCCGATGACGGGACGGCGGACGGGGAGCTGAGCAGCGGCGAGCTGCCCGAGGGCGAGACAGGGGATGTGCCGGAGGAGGTCTCCGGCACCCTGACCCAGAGCGACAAGCTCATCGTCAACGGCCGGGTCACCTGTGTGGTGCAGCAGGTCATCGAGACCGATACGGCCACCGCCATTGCCCCTGGCACCATGATCCTCTCGGCCAACAAGCAGGCCGACGCGGCGGTGGTCCAGTCCCTGCTGGACCTGGAGCCGGGAGATACAGTGGACATTGACATTACTGCCGCCGACCCGGTGTGGACCGAGGTCCAGCAGGGCATGGGGGCCATGTACCAGCTGGTCAAAGACGGCCAGGTCCAGACTGGCCTGGACAGCGAGCGCACTGCCCGCACCGCCATCGGCGTCAAGGCCGACGGCACGGTCATCTTCTATACGATCGACGGAAAGCAGTCCGGGTACAGCGTGGGGGCGACCTTCACCCAGGTGGCCCAGCGGCTGGTGGAGTTGGGCTGTGTGGAGGCGGTGGGCCTGGACGGCGGCGGCTCCACCACCATCGGCGCCACCTACCCGGACGGGGACAGCCTGGAGGTGGTCAATTCCCCGTCGGACGGCACCCAGCGGGCCAACAGCGTGGCAGTATTCCTCACCACCAGCCTCCAGCCCACCGGGGAGCTGAGCCACCTCTATGTGAAGCCCAGCGACTCCATCCTCCTGGCAGGGGCCAGCGTCCAGCTGGAGACTGTGGCGGTGGACACTGCCTACTACGCCATGGAGGCCGTGGGCCAGGTGAGCTACTCCATCCAGAACGGCGACGGCCGGGTGGGGGCGGACGGCATCTTTACCGCCGGGGCCGAGAGCGGCGTGACCCAGGTCACGGCCAACCTGGGCTCGGCCGTGGGCAGCGCCGTGATGACGGTGGTCAAGACCCCGGACAATGTGACGGTGAGCGACGAGACCACCGGCGCGGCCCTGAGCGCCCTGTCCCTCTCACCCAATGAGTCCATCGACCTGAAGGCATCGGCCATCTACCGGAACCTGACCCTGGTGTCTCAGGATACCTGTTTCACCTGGTCGGTGGACAATCCGGAGGTGGGCACGGTAGACGAAAACGGCGTGTTTACCGCCGGAGAAAAGAGCGCCACAGGCAACCTCACGGTTTCGGCCGGGGGCATCTCGGCCACCATCCCGGTGACCGTGGCAGGACACATCCTGACTGTGGACGGCTTTGAGGAGGGAGTGGGCGCCTTTACCGCCACCGACACCCTCCAGGCCTATCAGGAGACCGACGGGGACCATGTCCGCTACGGCTCGGCCAGCGCACGGCTGACCTACGACACCTCGGCCGTGGGGACGGCCACTCTGGCGGTGGACTGGACCATCCGGGAGGGTGAGCGGTACCTGGGGCTCTGGGTCCTGGGCGACGGCTCCGGCGCCACCCTGAAGGCCGCCGTGGCGGACAGCCAGGGCACGGTCACGGAGGTGGACCTGGGGGTGCTGGACTTTACGGGCTGGCGGCACCTGATGGCCGAGCTGCCCACAGATGCCCTCAGCGTGCGCACCCTGAGCCTGGCCGCCGGCCAGACGGCCCAGGCCGGGACCATCTGGCTGGACCAGGTGACCACGGCGAATGAGTACCTGGAGGACTCTGCGGTGCCGGTGGTCACCCCCTCGGTGAGCGGGACGCGGCTGCTGGTCAGCGTGGTGGATGATCTGGACAAGGAGATGGCTGCGGTGCAGATCACGGTGACCTATGACGGCGCATCCCTGCCCTTTACCTGGGATGGAGACAGCCGGGTCCTGACGGCTGAGCTGCCCGCTTCGGATGGATACCAGCATCGGATCACTGTAAAGGCCACGGACTCCTCCGGCAACATCGGAAAAGCCTCTCTGGACATTGAGGCCACCCTGGAACAGGAGCAGGTGTTCCTGGACACGGCCGGCCACTGGGCCGAGGACCAGCTCCTCTACCTCTATGACCGGGGCATCATCACCGGCATCCACAAGGAGGACGGGGATTACTTCCAGCCCGACGCCAATATCACCCGGGGCGCCTTCCTGCTGATGACCGCCCGCTGGCTGAGGGTGGACTTCACCGCCTATGAGAGTGTGGAGCTGCCCTTTGACGACGCGGCGGCTGTGCCCGAGTGGATGCTGCCCGCCGTCAAGGCCATGTACGCCCTGGGGTATCTGAAGGGCTCGTCCAGCAACGGACAGCTGCTGGTCCGGGCCGAGTCCACCATCACCCGGGCGGAGGCGGTGACCATCCTGGGCCGCATCCAGGAGAAGGGCTATGCCACCGGGGAGCTGACCTACGACGACGCGGACCAGGTGCCCAGCTGGGCGCTGAGCTATGTCCAGACCATGACCGCGCAGGGCGTACTGAGCGGATACGACAACCGGATCCGCCCCAATGACCCCATCAAGCGCTCCGAGGCGGCCAAGCTGTTCTATGTGCTGATGTAACGGGTGACAAAGACCAGAAAACGACCGGCCCGCCGCAGACTGCGGCGGGCCGGTCGTTTTTCACGCGGGGATAGGGTCAGTCTCCGCGGAATCCGCTGTGGTAGCCGAGCTCCCCCAGAAGGCGGGAGAGGACCGCCATGCGCTCCCCCAGCAGCTCTCCGTCCCGGGCGAGCGCATCCTGGAACAGATGGAGATCCTCGCGGATGTGGTCGTTGTCTGTGCAGACGGAGACCGTCATGGCGTCCCCCTGGAGCCCGATCCGGTCGATCTGCGGGTGCGCCGGATCGTAGAAGTCCGGATGGCGGTAGGCCTCCTCCCGGAGATAGAGCAGGGAACGGCAGGTGAGGATCGCCAGGTCCAGCACCCGGTGGAGGGGCAGCTCCTCCGACTGGCGGGACCATTTCTCGCCGGTGTGCCGCCAGACTTTGGCCGAGATGTCCACCCGGCCCCGGTCATTCCATTGGGCCAGGCCCAGGGAAAGCCCCTTGGCATCGGAGTGATAAGCGCTGCGGCCATCGATGTGTTCGTAATCTTCGGCCACAATGACCGGCTTGTGCTTAAGCGTGGTGGGGATATCCATGGGAGGTCCTCCTGCTATGATGGATTTACTAAATTACTAATTTAGTAAATCCATCATAGCATACATCATTTGACCTGTCAAGGCGCATAATAGGGTCGGTGGAAGCGGATGGCTTCCCCAAAAGGAGGCCGAGTCAATGGACCATATGACCAATCAGGAGTACGGCGCCTACGTCAACGCCAAATCCAAGCCCTCGCCGCTCTGGAAGAACCTGCTCTGGGCGTTTTTTGTGGGCGGGGCCATCTGTACCGCCGGGCAGGGGCTGCTGAACCTGTACCGCTACTGTGGGCTGAACGAAAACGGGGCCGCCACGGCGGTGTCGGTGACGCTGATTTTCCTGGCCGCCCTTCTGACCGGGCTGGGGATCTTCGACAAGCTGGCCAAGCGGGCCGGGGCGGGGACCCTGGTCCCCATCACCGGCTTTGCCAATGCCATGGTCTCCCCAGCCCTGGAATTCAAGAGCGAGGGCCTGGTCATGGGCATGAGCGCCAAGATGTTCACCATCGCGGGGCCGGTGCTGGTGTTCGGCATCAGCGCGTCGGTCCTCTACGGGGTCATCCTCCAGCTCTTTTTCCGCGCGTAAGAAGGCCGCACCGGGGGAGTCCCCGGGGCGGCCTTACATATTTTTTGCGCATCTTATGATATTTTTGCACAAAAAGTACTTGACAAAGGGAGATAAATGCCGTACAATATAGCCAGAAAGGAAGGGGTGAGTCCCATGGGCTAGGATAGCTCATCGAACACAAACCACTTTCAAATGCGCAAAAGAGTTTAGGATCGCAGGAAAACCCAAATCAGTCATTGTTCCAAACACACTCAATGAAGTGAGATGCACAGGACAGGAAACCTCTGAAGCAAAGTATTGCCAACGAAGGACCTCTCAGCGTGCCAAAGAAGTTTCGGGTAACAAGAGACCTACGGGAATCCCCCATCCTTTGACTCCAGCGCAGCAAATCCAAGGAAAGTAAGAGGTAACCACATGGTAGAACCCCAGGCGCATCGGTAGCCCCCCGGTCACGTTGGATGGCCGGGGGGTGGTGCTGTTTTTGGGGCTTTTGATAGCGTCCGGCTGGCGTACCCAGACCGGGCAAGACAGAAAGCAGACGGCCCGCCGCAGAAATGCGGCGGGCCGATTTGATACGCGGGGTCGTATCGCGGCGCCTCTGGGCGGGACGCCTCAGAGCAGCGTGGAGCCGTTGATGTCCAGCTTGAAGGTGAGGCCGAAGAACTCGGCAGCCTTCCGGCACAGGAGCATCCGCTCCAGGAAGATCTCGAAGTAGTCCATCACCGCGCACACCTCGGTGTTGATGGCGAGGGAGAGGGTGACGGTCCGCGCCTGGGTGTCCAGGGACAGGTCGGAGCGCTCCACGGCGTAGTTGACCCGGTCGTGGATGTCAAAGCGGATGGTGTCCCGGTTGCGCACCCGGCTGCGGCGCACGTCGGTCTTGTCGGCCAGCAGCAGGGCGGCGGCCACCGCGTTCACCGGAAAGGCGGTCTTGTCGTCGTGGTAGCCGATGGCGGTGATGACCACCGCCACGTCGGCCGGGTCCATGCCCAGCTTGTCCAGAATGCGGAAGGCCATGACCGCGCCGCTCTGGGCGTGGTCGTTCCGGTTGACCACGTTGCCGATGTCGTGCATGAACCCGGCGATCTTGGCCAGCTCCGCCTGGTGCTCGTCGTAGCCCAGGGAGAGCAGGAGCCAGCTGGCGGTCTCGGCGCACTTGGTCACATGGGCAAAGGAGTGCTCCGTGAAGCCCAGCGCCACCAGCGAGGCGTCGGCCTGGGCAATATAGGTGCGGATCTCGGCGTTGGAGCGGATGTCCTCATAGGTGATAGCCATGGCGTCAAATCTCCCCGATGTTGTACGGCGTGGTCTGGTACACATAGTAGTTGAGGAAGTTGGTGTAGAGCAGCTGGCCGGCGCTGCGCCAGCGGACGATGGGCGCGCGGGTGGGGTCGTCGTCCGGGAAATAGTGGGCGGGCACCGCGATGTCCAGTCCCTTCTCCACGTCCCTCCAGTATTCTCTCGCCAGGGTGTCGCTGTCATACTCCGGATGGCCCATGATAAAAAACTGGCGGCTGTCCTCGGTCTTGACGGCGAATACCCCCGCCTCCTCCGACTCGGCAATGAGCTCCAGCCCCGGGGCGTTCAGGATGTCCTCCCGCCATACCTCGGTGTACCGGGAGTGGGGGGCCAAAAAGCGGTCGTCAAACCCGCGGAAGAGGGGGGAGCTGGGCTTGAGGACCTTGTGGTCGTAGACCCCGAAGAGCTTTTTGGGCAGGGTGCGCTTCTGGATGCTGTGGTGGAAGTAGAGCCCCGCCTGGGCCCCCCAGCAGATGTGGAGGGTGGAGTGGACGTGGGTCCGGCTCCAGGCCATGATCTCGCACAGCTCGTCCCAGTAGTCCACCTGGTCAAACTCCAGGTTCTCCACCGGCGCGCCGGTGATGATCATGCCGTCGAACTTCCGCTCCCGCACCTGGGCGAAGGTGGTGTAAAAGGACTCCAGGTGGTCGCTGGCGGTGTGCTGGGACTGGTAGCTGGAGGTGCGCAGCAGCTCCACCTCGATCTGGAGGGGGGTATTGGACAGCTTGCGCAGCAGCTGGGTCTCGGTGACGATTTTCGTGGGCATCAGGTTGAGGATCAGCACGTTCAGGGGGCGGATGTCCTGGTGTATGGCCCGGTATTCCGTCATGACAAAGATGTTCTCGCCCTCCAATATCGTTCGGGCGGGGAGCGAGTCAGGGATCTTGATGGGCATAGGGGACACCTCCGGCGGCCTTGTCTCCGGGCTCCTGTGGCCGGGACGGAGACAGATTTGCTGTTTCCTATTATAAGAGAATTTTCGTCCGCCCGCAACAGGCGATTTTGAAACGAGCGTCCACCAGAGAGGGACAAAAGAAAAAGCGTCGAAAAAACAAAAAAGGTGTTGACAAGGGAGGGAGAGTTTGCTATTATTATCGAGCGCCTCACGGGAGCGGTGCTGAACTCGATGAAGTTTGAAAGAAAATCTTTGAAACGGAGAAAAAAGCACTTGACAAAGCTTCTGAGGTGTGGTAACTTAAGAGAGTTCGCGGAAGCGGGCGGGGCTGGATGAGAGCTCGAGGGACTTCGAAAAGAAGTTGAAAAAAGGGCTTGACAGCGAGCGCGAGATGTGCTAAAGTAAAGTTCCTGCCG
>DVHW01000156.1 GCA_018711785.1 Candidatus Galloscillospira excrementavium | reverse complement strand
CTTCATCAGGGTCTCCCCGGTGCGGGGGTCGGTGAGCTCCGGGAACTCCCGGAGCACGTCGGTCATCTCGTTGCCCCGCTCGCCGCAGCCTACGTACACCACGATGTCCACGTCGGACCACTTGGCCAGCTGGTGCTGCATCACCGTCTTGCCCGAGCCGAAGGGGCCGGGGATGGCGGCGGTGCCGCCCTTGGCCACGGGGAACAGGGCGTCCACGATGCGCTGGCCGGAGAGGAGGGGGGTCTTGGGGGCGTACTTGTGCTTGTAGGGCCGGCCCACCCGGACGGGCCACTTCTGCACCATGGTCAGCTGGTGCTTCTCGCCCTTCTCGTCCACCAGGACGGCCACCGTATCCAGCACCGTGAAGGAGCCGGACTGGATGGACTCCACGGTGCCCTTCAGATTGGGGGGCACCATGATCTTGTGGAGCACCACCGCAGTCTCCTGGACGGTGCCCAGCACGTCGCCGCCGATCACCTTGTCGCCGGGCTTGGCTACGGCGGTGAACTCCCACTTCTTCTCCCGATCCAGGGCGGGCACCTCGATGCCCCGGGGCAGGTTGTTGCTCCCCGCCTTCCGCAAAATCCCCTCCAGGGGGCGCTGGATGCCGTCGTAGATATTTTCAATGAGGCCGGGGCCCAGCTCCACGCTCATGGGGGCGCCGGTGGTCTCCACCACCGCGCCGGGGCCCAGGCCGGAGGTCTCCTCGTACACCTGGATGGAGGCCGAGTCGCCGCTCATGGTGAGGATTTCGCCGATGAGGCGCTGCTCGCCCACCCGGACCACGTCGGCCATGTTGGCGTCGGTCAGTCCGGTGGCCACCACCAGCGGGCCGGAGACCTTGACGATTTTACCGCTCAATAAACTCAACCTTCTTTCTCGTGGGGCGGCCCGCTCTGCCGGGCCCGTCCGGGCGCCGGTCAGAGGATGTCCGCGCCCACCGCCCGCTCCACGGATTTCTTCACATTGGCCATTCCGATGCCCAGGGGGCCCTGCCGGCCCGGGATGAGGATGACCGCGGGGGTCAGCGCGTCCTTGTACCGCTCCACCGCGTCCCCCATCTGGGCGGCGTAGCCCTCGGTGAGGTAGATGACCGCATAGTTCTCCTTGGCCAGCGTGTGGAGGATGCCCCGGGCCTCCTCCGCCGTGTCGGCGGGGAACACGTCCAGCCCCAGGGCCCGAAAGCCCAGGACGCTGTCCCGGTCCCCCAGCACCGCGATTTTCCAATCAGGCATAGCTCTCACGCAGCCTTTCCTCCAGAGTGGCCCGGTCCAGCCCCGCCAGCTTTCCGTTCAGCAGGATGCGGATGGAGGTGAGCTCGGCCTCCCTGGCGTAGAGATACCCCACCAGGGGCTGCTCGCCGAAGGGCACCCGCCTGGCCTGGCGGACCACCGCCGTCACGGCGTCGTCACAGGCCTTCTCAAAGGCGGTGAGGGCTCCGCCCTCCATGGCCCGCCCGCCCAGCTCGGCTGCCTGCTCCAGCGGCGTGCGGAAGCAGAGGCCGGGCAGCTCACCGGGGCCCGCGGCCGCCAGCCGCTCGGGCTCCACCTGGCCGCCCTCCACCAGCACCTCCCGCAGGAAGGCCGGCCCCTGTCCCATCCGGTGGGCGCGCACGGCGGCGCGGAGATTGGCCGCGTCGATGCAGGTGCGGACGTATTCGTCCAAAAACGGGCTCCCCGCCTGCTCTGCCGCCGCCCGGAGCTCGGCATAATAGGCCCGGTCCAGGAGGATGTCGGCCCTCTGGGGGTCCCCGGTGGCCGAGAGCACCTCTCCGGCCCGCTTCGCTGCGGTCTGGAAGGTCTCCGACACGCCGGAGAGCTCTCCCTTCCGGAAGTCCTCCCGCAGCACCCGGGCGTCGTAGCGCCCCGCGTCCACCAGCAGGGGCTCCGGGTCTGCCCCCGTGGCCCTGGCCTTGAGCAGGGTCTTGAGGTTGTGGTAGTCGTATTTGATGCAGAACATGTCCACCAGGGCCGCCTGGGGCGAGGCTCCCCGCAGGTCCGCGAACAGGGCCTGCCGCGCCCGGGTGAGGAGGGCCTCGATGCCGGTGGGGGTGGGGCTGGGGAGCTCCTCATACCCGCACTCGGTCAGCACCTTGGCCGCCTCGGCGGCGCTCCCGGCGTCCAGCATCCGCTCCATCCGCTCCCGGGTCAGCAGCCGGTTCTCCAGCGCGTGGATCCGGGCGGAGATATGGAGATAGTCGTATTCGTTCGTGCGTTTCTTTTTCGTCTTATCCTTCTTCATCCGGCGTCCTCCTTTTCCTCCGCCGGGACGCCCCTAAGCCTCATCAAAGAGCACCCGGGCCACCTCGGCGGCCATGGGCTCCCGCTGGAGGCGCAGGAGCATCTCAAAGGAGCAGTTGGTCTCCACCTTCCCGTCCCGGAGCACCACGCCGCCGGCCATGGGCCGGGTCTCCTCGGCCACGGTGAGCATACCGGTCCCCGCCAGCAGGGCGGAGGCCGCGGTGGCCACCTTGTCCAGGATGGCCCCGGCCCGGGTCTCGGCCAGATCCTCGGGCAGCTTGGGGGAGACCTGGCGGGCCAGAATCTCATTGGCCCGGGCCACCACCTGCTTGCCGATGCGGTTGCGGTCCCGGGGGGAGAAGAGGACCTGCTCCCGGCCGGTGCGGGCGGCCCGGGCGGTCAGATCGGCCAGCAGGGCCACATACTCCCCGTCCGGGAGGGCGGTGAGCTGCTCCAGCGCCCGGTCAAAGGCCGCCCCCACCATCTCCTGCTTGGCCGCCAGGGTCCGCTTGCGGCACTCCAGGGCGGCCACGCTCTCCAGCCGCTCCCGGCGCTGCGCCGCGTCGGCGTCGGCCCGCTGGAGGCGGGCGGCGGTCTCCCGCGCGGCCGCCGCCCGGCTCTCGGCGAGGATCTCCTCCGCCCGGGCCCGGGCGCGGGCCGTGATCTCCGCGATCTCCTGGTCGGTGTCCTGGGCGATGCGCTGGGTAATACGTTCGATTCCGTCCATGTCAGCCCTCCTGTCTGTCTCGTCCGGTGCGCCGTGTCATCACAGCGCGTTCATCAGCAGGAGGATGGTGCCCACCAGGGACAAAATAGCGTAAAACTCCACAATGCCGCACAGGATAACGCCCTTCATGTATTCCTCAGGCTTCTTGGCGACCACGTTGATGGAGGCGGCGGCCACCCGGCCCTGATAGATGGCGGAGAGCCACCCCCCCAGCATGACAGGCAGGCAGGCGGTCAGAATAGACAGGCCCGCTTCCACAGTAAAGACCACCGCTTCCCCGCTGAAGGGGCTGACACCGCCGGAGAAAAAGCCCATGGAAAACAGGCCGAAGAATCCGGCAGCCAGGCCATAGAGTCCCTGCGTGCCGGGGAGCGCCTGCAGGATCAGGCACTTGGTGAAGTGCTCGGGGTTCTCGGTCAAAACGCCGGTCGCCGCCTCGCCCACCATACCGGTGCCCTTGGCCGAGCCGATACAGCACAGGCCGATGGCCAGCGCGATGCCGATAAAGGCCAGGACCTGGCCGCCGATCAACTGGAAAAAGTCCACCATGTTACAGTTCCTCCTTCAAAACATCTACATATTTTGTTTCCACCGTCAGCGGACGGAAGGCTTTTCCCCCGTCCTTATAAAACCGTCCGAAGAATTCCAGGCATTGCAGGCGCATGGTGTGGACATAGCACCCCAGCAGGTTGAGCACCAGATTCAGCGCATTGCCGATGATAGCCACAATCAGGAAGGGCACCAGCCCGAACACCGATCCCAGGGTGTTGAACACCGAGGCGATGATGCTGCCCGCCATCATCAGCGCCATGAGCCGCAGATAGGAGAGAATGTCGCTGAAGTAGCCGGAGACTCCGTTGTAGATATCTCCGCCAAAGCCCACAATTCCGGACAGCCCTCCGGCACGGATCAGATTGCCGGCCAGCAGCAGGGCCAGGCCCACAGCGAGCACCACCAGCCCCGCAGTTCCCAGTGCAGCGGGCGCACCCGCTACGGCAGTGCTGCAGATCGCCATCGCTGCGCCGCCGAGAATAATCCACCAGGCAATTTCGCCGGAGACTGCGTCCAGCACCTGCCCGTGACGGAACTTTTCCGCCATGCTGACCGCCATCCCGGTAAATACCTGAATCACTCCCAGCGCCATGGAGCCCACCATCACCAGGATGATGTCATTGATGGGGGTGAACAGAGGCGGCCAAAACCACACGAAATCGTCCGAAATCCCCAGGAGCTGGAAAAGTTTGGGTAAAAAGTCTCCGAAAAAGCTTCCGGTGAGACATCCCCAGAAGATCGAGCTGAGCCCGCACATGAAAAACATGGTCATCATCTTCCGGGTGTTCCCCCGCGGCTCCGCCAGCTTGAGGTAGAGGACCGTGCCCAGCGCCATCAGAAGCCCGTAGCCGATGTCATTCATCATAAATCCGAAAAACAGGATGAAAAAGGGGGCCATCAGGGGGTTCGGATCTACCCCGTCGTAGGCCGGCATGGAGTACATCTCCGTAATGACATTGAAGGGCGCGGTCACCGGGTTGTTCTTCAGCTGGATGGGTACCTGCGGATATTCCTCCTCCGTGGGCTCCGCAGTTTCCCACGCACAGAGGAAGCCTTTCAGGGCCTCAGTGAGCTTCTGTTCCTCTGGAGCGGGGAACCAGCCCTCCAGGAAAAAGGTCGCCCGGGACTCCAGCAGCTGCTCCTCGGCCTTTCCCCGGGCCATAACCTGAGCCGTCTGGTCGATGCCCAGCTCCAGCGCCATCCGGTGCTCCGCTTGGGCTGCCACGCTGGTCCGAAGCGCTTCGATCCTCGCCTCCAGCTCTGCGCGCTGTTCGTCCAATCTGGCGAGATTCTCTGCCGCCGTGCCTGTCCACCCTTTGAGGGAGCTTCGCACAAACTCATGCCGCCGCAGCAGGTCGAATACTTCGCTCTCCACGCTCTTGTGGAAGATCACCAGCAGATACCGCTGCTCTTTATCCTGCCCGGCCCACTCCAGCTGGCACAGCCCGCTCTGTTCGGCCAGCTCTGCCTGGAGGGTCCCCACGTTGGTGCGGGCAGGCACGGCGCCAAAGGTAAAAGACACCTCCCGGGTCCCCTGTAGGTCCAGCGGCACATCCAGCGGGGCCCAGGGGAGCAGGACCTGTCTCTGGGCCTGCAGCCTGGCCAATTCCCCCTCAGCGGCGGTCAGTTCCTTCTGTGCCTCGTCAATAACCCGCGCCGTCTTCTCTGCGGCCAGAGCCGTTTCCTCCGCGAAAAGAGTTCCCTCTGCCACCTCCGGCCGGCGGGAAAATATCCCTCCGGTCTTCGCGGGGACATACCGGTCCAGGGTGTCCAGGGCCGCGTTGAGGGAGGCCTCTCTGGCCCTGGCTTCCAGCAGAGCCGCGCCGTCCGCCCGGGTCAGGCTCTCCCACGCTGGGTCGTCCAATTGTTCATCTGGCTGAGAGAGCTCCACACAGCCGGCGTGCTGAAGCTGCTCCAGCAGCGCCTCCCGGTCCTCGGCCATGCCGATGAGCCGCAGGCGCTTCATTTTGACAATGGCCATATCAGCTGCTCACGACCCTTCTCACGATCCGCTCCGCCGCCAGGTCCATCCGCCCGGCGGCCCGCTCCCGGAGGGCGGCGCACGCCGCCTCGTTCTCCGCCAGGAGCTCCCGCTCCCGCGCCGCGGCCTGCTCCTCCGCCCGGACCAGCTTCTCCCTGGCCTGCTTCTCCGCCTCCGCTTTGGCCTCAGCCAGCAGCTCCCGGCCGGCGCGCTGGGCGTCGCTCACGATTTTCCTGGCCTCGGCCTCGGCCGCTTCTCTCCTGGCTCGGGCCTCCTGTTCGCTCTCCGCCACCTTCTTGATCGCCTCAAGTGCCATCGTTTCATCCCCTTTCCCAGCAGGGCTCACATTTGGATATATGTCCCTATTCTATACTAAAATGATACCCTACAATCTCCGGAAAAGCAAGGGAAAACGGGGACATTCCCCTCATAATTTTCACCTCATTTTGAATTTTTCTCATTTACGACTTGCATTCTTTCTTTCGAAAGTCCCAATATCTTCTGTCGGAATA
>DVHW01000155.1 GCA_018711785.1 Candidatus Galloscillospira excrementavium | reverse complement strand
CCAGGGCGGAGAGGACCTCATGCACCGCGGCGAGCCGGTCGCTCTCCTTCAGGCGCAGGCGGGCGGCGTGGACCAGAGAGACCTGCCGCCCCTCGGTGAGGGCGGCCAGGGCGGCCACCGGGGGCACCAGGTCGGGACAGGGGGCCATGTCCAGGGACAGGGGGAAGTGGTCCAGCTCCCCTGCGGGGAGGGGCAGCCCGGCTCCCCGGGCCAGCTTCTCCCCCCGCAGGGCGGTGTAGAAGGCGGCGATGCGCATATCCCCCTGGCAGGAGAAGGGGGAGAGCCCCCGGATGTCCAGGTCGCTCCCCAGGCCCGCGGCGGCGTACCAGAAGGCGGCCTGGGACCAGTCGGCCTCCACGGCGCAGTCCGCCGGGCGGTAGGTCTGGCCGCCGGGGATGGAAAAGACGTTCCTCTCCCGGCGGACTGCCACACCGAACTGCTCTATGGCCTGGAGGGTCATGTCCAGGTAGCCGGCGCTCTCCAGCTCGGTGGTGCTCACCAGAGTGGAGTCCCCCTCCCGCAGGGGGAGGGCGTAGAGCAGGCCGGTGAAAAACTGGCTGGACACGTTGCCCGGCAGGGCGTACGCCCCGCTCTCCAGAGCGCCGGAGACCGTGAGGACGCCGTCCCTCTGTTCGTGGAAGATGCCCTTTTGGTCAAAGAGGTCAAAGTAGGGCCCCTGGGGCCGCTCCATCAGCCGGCCGTGGCCGGTAAAGACGCCCCCCGCCCGCACCGCCAGGGCCACGGGGATGAGAAAGCGGAGGGTGGAGCCCGACTCCCCGCAGTCCAGACGGGGCAGGGCCAGCCGCCGCAGGGGGGACATGGCGCTGGCCCCCATGCCCTTCACTAAAAGGGCGTCCCCCTCCCGGCGGAAGGAGGCCCCCAGCTCCTCCAGGCAGGAGACCGTGGCGGAGATGTCCTGGGAGAGGGCCACATTGGACACCCGGCTCTCTCCCCCGGCCAGGGCGGCGGCCAGGAGGAGCCGGTGGGCCTGGGACTTGGAGGGGGGCGGCGTAATGACACCCTTGAGAAGGGTGGGCGTAATGGTGACGTTCATCGGGTCTCCTCCCCCAGCAGGTCCAGCAGCTGGGCCCGGGGCAGCTTGTGGGCCAGGGCGTGGCCCATGCGGTCCAGGAGGATGAGGGAGAGGTCGTCCCCCGCCCCCTTCTTGTCCAGGCCGATGGCGGCGGCGTAGTCGTCCATGGAGCAGCCGATGGCCACCGGCAGGCCGAAGCAGCCCAGCAGCACCCCGATCTCCGCGGCGAGCCCGGCGGGGGAGACCCCCAGCCGCTCCCCCAGCTCGGTGACCTTCACCATGCCGGCGGCCACCGCCTGGCCGTGGGTCCAGGTGCGGTAGTGCCCCGCCTTCTCGTAGGCGTGACCCAGGGTGTGGCCGAAGTTGAGGAGCATCCGCACCCCGGTGTCCCGCTCGTCGGCCAGGACTACCTTCCGTTTAATATCACAGCAAGTATACAGAACGGACTCAATTTCCCCCATGATCTCCCCCCGGCTGGGGTGGGTCTGGAGGAAGGAGAAGAAGCCGGCGTCGGCGATGCAGCCGTACTTGATGACCTCGGCCATGCCGTCGGAGAAGGTCCTGTCGTCCAGGGTGCCCAGGGCGGCGGGGTCCATGAGCACCAGCTTGGGCTGCCAGAAGGCCCCGGCCAGGTTCTTGCCCGCGGGCAGGTCGATGGCCACCTTGCCCCCCACCGAGGAGTCCACCTGGGCCAGGAGGGTGGTGGGGAGCTGGACAAAGTCCACCCCCCGCAGGATGGTGGCGGCGGCAAAGCCCGCCAGGTCCCCCACCACGCCGCCCCCCAGGGCGGCCACGGCGTCGGTGCGGGTCAGGCCCATGCCGGTAAGGCCGTCGTAGAGCTGGCCCAGCATGTCCAGGGACTTGGATTCCTCCCCGGCGGGGACGGTGAGGAGCCGCGCGTCGAACCCGGCGGCGCGGAGGGACTCCAGCACCTTCCGGCCGTAGAGGGGGCCCACGGTGGAGTCGGTGACCACCGCCAGGCGCCGGGCCCGGGGCAGGACGGAGCGGCACAGCTCGCCGGAGCGGGCGAGGACGCCCCGCTCGATATGGATGTCATAGGCCCTTCCGGGCAGGTCGACGGTGAGGGTTTTCATGGGGCGGCCTCCTTGGGTGAGGTGGGTTCAACACACTGTGGGGCTATTTTACCATTTTCTTTCCCATCAGGTCAACAAATACGCTCATCTTCCGCATGAGGATGTCGAACTGCCCCGGGGTGAGGGACTGCTGACCGTCGCACTTGGCGTGGGGCGGGTCATTGTGGACCTCGATGATGAGCCCGTCGGCCCCGGCGGCGATGGCGGCCATGGCCAAAGGCTCCACCATCCAGCTCATGCCGGCGGCGTGGGAGGGGTCCACGATGACGGGCAGGTGGCTCATGCGCTTGATGGCGGGGATAGCGGACACGTCCAGGGTATTGCGCGTGAAGGTCTCGAAGGTGCGGATGCCCCGCTCGCAGAGGATGACGTTCTCGTTGCCCTCGCTCATGATATACTCGGCGGACATGATCCACTCCTCGTAGCTGGAGGAGAGGCCCCGCTTGAGGAGGATGGGCTTGCTCATCTTGCCTACCTCCTTGAGAAGGTCGAAGTTCTGCA
>DVHW01000154.1 GCA_018711785.1 Candidatus Galloscillospira excrementavium | reverse complement strand
GGGTCGTCTGCCGCGGCCACCTCCTCCAGGGAAACAGCGTCGGCCAGGGTATATCCGGCGGCCATGGTGCGGCGGAGGGAGCACATGGCCCCGCCGCAGCCCAGGGCCTGGCCGATGTCGTGGCACAGGGTGCGCACATAGGTGCCCTTGGAGCACCGCACCCGCAGGGTGTAGGTGTCCGGCCCGGCCTGTTCCAGCACCTCCAGGGCGGAGATGGTCACCGGCCGGGGCTCCCGCGCCACCTCTTTCCCCGCCCGGGCCAGCTCGTAGAGTTTCTTCCCGTCCCGCTTGAGGGCGGAGTACATGGGGGGTACCTGGAGGATGTCCCCCCGGAAGGGGGCCAGCGCCGCTTCCAGGTCGGAGCGGCCGGCGGTGACGGGGCGCCTCTCCAGCACCTGGCCGGTGGTGTCCTGGGTGTTGGTGATAACGCCAAGTTGTATCCCGGCGATGTATTCCTTCTCGGCATCGGCGGCGAACTCCACCGCCCGGGTGGCCCGGCCCACAAAGACGGGCAACACCCCGGTGGCCATGGGGTCCAGGGTGCCGCCGTGGCCCACCCGGCGTTCGCGGAGGATGCCCCGCAGCTTGGCGCACACATCCATACTGGTCCAGTCCTGCGGTTTATCGATGATAATGATCCCGTTTGGCATATCAGAGTCTTCCCTCCTCGCGGCGCAGCCCAGCCGCGCGGGTGCGCCGCGAAAAGGAGGAGCCGCCCGCAAGGATAAGCGGCTTCGCCCCAGCGGAGACGTGTTCCGCAAGGGCGCGCTCCGACGCGGTCCAGTCCTGCGGTTTATCGATGATGATGATCCCGTTCGGCATGGTTCCTCCTGTGGGGTTTACTTCCCCTGCTCCACGGCGTGGATGGCGTCCAGAATGGCGGCCCTGGCCTCCTCCACGCCGCCGGGGATAGTGCACCCGGCGGCAGCGGCGTGGCCGCCGCCCCCCAGCCGGGCGCACACCGCCGAGGCGTTGAGCCCTCCGGTGGTGCGGACCGACAGCTTGCACTCCCCGCCCTCCAACTCCCGGATGGTGACGGCAGTCTCCACCCCCTCCACCTGTCCGGCAAAGGCGGCGATGTCCTCGGCGTCCTCCTCGTGGGCGTCCAGGGCGGCCATGGCGGAGAGGGTCACGGCGGCCACGGCCACCTTCCCCCCGTCATAGAGCTCCAGGTGCTCGGTGAGCATCCGCTCCAGCTGGAGGCGCTTGAAGCTCTTGGTGCGGAAGTGGCGCTTGTTGACCCACTGGTAGTCGATGCCGGTGTCCATCAGCGCGGCGGCCACCCGGTGGGTATGTGGGGTGGTGTTGCCGTACTGGAAGCAGCCGGTGTCAGTGGACACCGCCACGTAGAGGGGCAGGGCCACCTCCGCCGTCAGCGCTCCCAGTTCCAGGGCGATTTGATATAAAATTTCTCCGCAGGCGGCCTTGTCCGCCTCCACGCAGTTCTCCCGGCCGAAGCCCTCGTTGGAGGGGTGGTGGTCGATGGCCAGGTCCACCCCCCGCTCCAGCCAGAGTTTCGCGTTGTCGGGGAAGAGCCCCACCCCGGCGATGTCCACCGACACCACGAAGGCGGGGGAGAAGCCCTCCGGGGCCAGATACCCCTCCAGATAGGGGGTGAAGAGGCTGGTGGCGTCGGGGTTGGGGAGCACCCAGGCGGTCTTGCCCCGCTGCCGCAGGGCGGCGCACAGGGCCACCGCGCAGCCGATGGTGTCCCCGTCGGGGCGCTTGTGGGTGAGGATGAGGATGCGGTCCTGCTCCCGCAGCAGGGCGGCGGCTTCCACGGCGGTCATGGTCACTCCTCCTCGTCCAGTACGATGTGCTCGTTGGCGGGGTTGGCGGGCTTGACCACCTCGGGGTCCCGCAGCAGGCTCAGGATGTGGGCCCCCTTGGCCATAGAGTCGTCCCGCTCGAAGACCAGCTCGGGGGTGTAGCGCAGGGAGAGGGCAGCCCCCAGCTCCCGCCGCAGGTAGCCCCCGGCGGACTTGAGGCCCTTAAGCACCTCGTTCACGTCGCTCTGGTCCAGCACGCTGACGTAGACCTTGGCGTAGCGCAGGTCGGAGGTGGTGTCCACCGCGGTGATGGAGACCATCCCGTGGACTCGGGGGTCCTTCACCGTGCGGAGGAGGGAGGCCAGCTCCCGCTGGATCTCCTCGTTGATGCGTCCAATGCGATTGCTCGGCATAGTGGTTTCTCCTTTCCCGGTGCGGTCAGAGGATAGGTTTGCTATATAGTGATGGTCATGCAGGTCTGGTCCTTTTCCAGGAGCTGCTCCAAGGTGTCCCTGTCCAAATCCCCGAGGGGCCCGGCCAGGTGGAGGGCGCGGACCTTCACGTCCCCCACCCAGAGGTTCCACAGCTCCACCGGTTCGCCCGGCCTGCCGTATCTGGCGAGATAGTCCCGCAGCTGCCGGGCATCCTCCTCTGTGGCGTCCAGGTCCAGCTCATATTGGCAGGGCTTCATGGAGAGGCCCAGGTCCTCCACCGCGCCACGATAGTATTTGTGCTCTTGCACGGAAAATCCATCGGTCTCCACGGTGACAGGCCCGACTGTCCGCACCCGGCGTACACCGGAGCCGTACAGGGGCAGGGGGTGGTCGGCACACAGCAGGACAACGCGGCTCATAGGCCCTCCTCTCCGGATAAAGACGCGCAGGCCCGTCCCCTCCTCAAATGTCTTGGGGATGGAACGGGCCTGGATAGGGTTTGGGAAAGAGACGGTGAGGCCTGGCGCGGGGGAGAAGCAGCTCAGACCTCGATCTGCTCCATGATGAACGCCTCGATGACGTCGCCCACCTTCACGTCGCCGTACTTCTCGATGGTGATGCCGCACTCGTAGCCCTGGGCGACTTCCTTCACGTCGTCCTTGAAGCGCTTGAGGGTGGCGATCACGCCCTCGTGGATGACGATATTCTCCCGCAGCAGGCGCAGCTGGGCGCCCCGCTGGATCTTGCCGCTGGTGACATAGCAGCCGGCCACGATACCCGCGCCGGTGATCTTGAAGACCTCCCGGACCTCGGCCTGGCCCAGGGCCACCTCCCGGAACTTGGGGGCCAGCATGCCCTTCATGGCGGTCTCGATCTCGTCGATGGCCTCGTAGATGACCCGGTACATCCGCATGTCCACCCCCAGGCGGGCGGCGTTGTCCCGGGCGTTGTTGTCCGGCCGGACGTTGAAGCCCACGATGATGGCGTTGGAGGTGGAGGCCAGCATCACGTCGCTCTCGCTGATGGCGCCCACCGCGCTGTGGATGACCCGGACCCGGACCTCGTCGTTGGAGAGCTTCTCCAGGGAGGACTTGACCGCCTCGGCGGAGCCCTGCACATCGGCCTTGACGATGATGTTCAGGTCCTTGATCTCCCCCTGCTGGATCTGGCTGAACAGGTCGTCCAGGGAGACCTTCTGCTTCACGCTGCCGGTGGCGAGGGTGCGCTGCTCGTGCTTGCGCTGCTCCACCAGCTCCCGGGCCATGCGCTCGTCGGACACGGCGTGGAAGTCGTCGCCCGCGCCGGGCACCTCGCTCATGCCGATGACCTCCACCGGGACGGAGGGGCCGGCGGAGGTGACCTTCTCCCCCCGGGCGTTGGTCATGGCCCGGATGCGGCCCACCGCCGTGCCGGCGATGATGATATCCCCCTGCTTCAGGGTGCCGTTCTGCACCAGCAGGGTGGCCACGGGGCCGCGGCCCTTGTCCAGCTTGGCCTCGATGACCGCGCCGTGGGCGGTGCGGTTGGGGTTGGCCTTGAGCTCCTGCATCTCCGCGGTGAGGATGACCATGTCCAGCAGGTTGTCGATGCCCTGGCCGGTCTTGGCGGAGATGGGGCAGATGATGGTCTCGCCGCCCCACTCCTCGGGCACCAGCTCATACTGGGTGAGCTGCTCCTTGATGCGCTCGGGGTTGGCCTCCGGCTTATCCATCTTGTTGATGGCCACGATGATGGGGATATTAGCGGCCTTGGCGTGGCTGATGGACTCCACGGTCTGGGGCATGATGCCGTCGTCGGCCGCCACCACCAGAATGGCGATGTCGGTGATCATGGCGCCCCGGGCCCGCATGGCGGTAAAGGCCTCGTGGCCGGGGGTGTCCAGGAAGGTGATGGGCTTGCCCTGCACCTCCACCTGATAGGCGCCGATGTGCTGGGTGATGCCGCCGGCCTCGCCCGCGGCCACCTGGGAGTGGCGGATATAGTCCAGCAGGGAGGTCTTGCCGTGGTCCACGTGGCCCATGACCACCACCACGGGCGCCCGGGGGACCAGGTCCTCCTC
>DVHW01000018.1 GCA_018711785.1 Candidatus Galloscillospira excrementavium | reverse complement strand
GGGGCGACATTTACAAGGGGAAGTATGAGGGCTGGTACTGCACGCCCTGCGAGTCCTTCTGGACGGAAACCCAGCTGAAAGACGGCAAGTGCCCCGACTGCGGCCGCGAGGTGCAGGACGCGGAGGAGGAGGCCTACTTCTTCCGCCTGAGCAAGTACGCCGACCGGGTCCAGGACCTGCTGGAGAACACCGACTTCCTCCAGCCCCGCAGCCGGGTGAACGAGATGGTGAAGTACTTCATCGACCCCGGCCTGGAGGACCTGTGCGTCTCCCGCACCAGCTTCACCTGGGGCGTGCCGGTGGACTTCGACCCGGGCCACGTGGTGTACGTGTGGGTGGACGCCCTCTCGAACTATATCACCGCCCTGGGCTACGACAACGACCGCTACGACGACTTTGACAAGTTCTGGCCCGCCGACGTGCACCTGGTGGGCAAGGAGATCGTCCGCTTCCACTCCATCATCTGGCCCGCCATGCTCATGAGCCTGGGCCTGCCCCTGCCCAAGAAGGTCTTCGGCCACGGCTGGCTGCTGCTGGACGGGGGCAAGATGAGCAAGTCCAAGGGCAACGTGGTGGACCCCTATGTGCTGGCCGAGCGGTTCGGGGTGGACGCCCTGCGCTTCTTCCTCATGCGCACCTTCCCCTTCGGCTCGGACGGCAACTTCTCCAACGAGGCCCTCATCCACACCATCAACGTGGATCTGGCCAACGACCTGGGCAACCTTCTCTCCCGCACCACCGCCATGGCACAGAAGTACTTCGGGGCCCGCCTCCCCGCCGGCTGCGGACCCACCGCCGACGAGGCCGACCTCGCCGCCATGGTGGCCCAGGCCAGGGGGACCTTCGCCATGTCCGCCGACTTCCCCGAGGGAGACCCCCGGAAGTATGACGTGGAGCTCATCGTCCTCTCCGCCGGCCTGCGGGACCGGTACGAGGAGGCCATGGACGGCCTGGCCCCCCACAAGGCCCTGGAGGAGGTCTTCGCCGTCATCCAGCGGGCCAACAAGTATATCGACGAGAACGCCCCCTGGGCCCTGGCCAAGGACCTGGAGGCCAATGGGGCCCGGCTGGCCCACGTGCTCTACAACCTGCTGGAGACCACCCGCCTGTGCGGCGTGCTCCTGACCCCCTTTATGCCCGAGCGCATGGACAAGCTCTTCGCCCAGCTGGGCGTGGGGGCGGAGGGGCGCACCTGGGAGAGCGCCGGGACCTGGGGCACCCTGCCTGAGGAGGCCGCCGTGGCCAAGGGGGAGAACCTGTTCCCCCGGGTGGACCTGGACCAGGCCCTCCAGGAGCTGGAGCGGGCCGCCGAGGAGGCCAGGAAGGCCGCCCTCCCCGCCGTGGAGGTGGAGCCCCAGCTCACCGAGCAGGTGGACTTCGACACCTTCTGCAGGTCGGACTTCCGGGCCGTGAAGGTGAAGGCCTGTGAGAACGTGAAGAAGAGCAGCAAGCTGCTGCGCTTCACCCTGGATGACGGCACGGGCACCGACCGGCAGATCCTCTCCGGCATCGCCATGTACTACAAGCCCGAGGAGCTCATCGGCAAGACCCTCATCGCCATCGTCAACCTGCCCCCCCGGAAGATGATGGGCCTGGAGTCCAACGGAATGCTCATCTCCGCTGTCCACACCGAGCACGGGGAGGAGAAGCTCCATCTCATCATGGTGGACGACGCCATCCCCGCCGGAGCCAAGCTCTGCTGATGTTGTCTGCTTCAGACGGCTGCGCTGTCTGACCATAAAAACGCCCCCGCCGGACCAAAATGGTCCGGCGGGGGTGTTTTTTGACGGCCTTACCGCTCGTCCAGCTCGGGGCCCTTGTAGGAGGGCGCGGAGGGGCCGGCCCAGGCGCCGGCGTCCCGGCGGTAGGGCTGGAGGGTGGCCTGGACGGCGGCGACGTTCTGCACCTCGTGCCTGGAGGTGCGGCTGATGTATCCCCAGGACAGGAAGATGCCCAGGGCCAGAAAGACATAGTGGGTGAGCGGGATGGCCGCCAGCAGCTCCGGCAGGAGGCCCAGCACATAGGCGGGCGGGAAGAAATAGCCCACCTGGGCCCCTGTGATGTAGACGCCCGCCACCTGCATCACCACCAGGGAGAAGAGGGCCCCCGCAATGCTGCACACCAGGGCGGCCCGGTTCATCTTCCCCTTGAACAGCTTGTAGCCGTAATAGGCGGCCATGGGGATGAGCATATAGAGGATGCCCACATAGTACTCCAGGAAATACAGGCACAAAAGGGCGGGAATGGACCCCACCACGCCGCCCAGCAGCGCGCCGATGAGGCCGGTGACATAGTTGCCGGAGACCTGGTTGGCCTCGGCGCGGGCCAGGGTGTCCTGAGTCTGGCTCTGGACGCAGGCGGCGTGGACCGGCACATAGCCGTTCACCAGAGCCAGGGCGTCGCAGCCCGGCTGGCGGCAGAGGGGGCAGGTGTCGGGTACGGGGAGCATGGCCTCCCGCAGCGCCCCTGTGCACGCCTCCAGCGTCCGCTGGAAGTTGGGCAGCAGGCCCTCCCCTGCGGCGGAGCACTGGACGGCCAGCGACCCCGCCTGGTTGGAGGGCTGGATGGTGCACCCACGGGGCAGGGTCTTGCGCAGGGAGCGGAGGGTGGCCCCGGTGAGCCGCCCCGCCACCTGGAACTGGAGCTGGACCGTGCCCGCCCCCCGGCCGCCGGTGCGGTAGATGGCGGCGAAGGGGTAGCCCCGCTCCACGCCGAAGGCGGCGTTGGACACGCAGTGCCAGCCCTGCTCCTGGCAGTAGCGCAGAAATTCGTCTAAGGTCATAGGACACGACTCCTCCCCTTGTAATTTCCTCAGAAACATTGTATCATACCAGGAGAGCACAACACAACTCAAATTTATTCGAACTGAGGAGCATCGCCGTATCATGCTGTTTGACACCCACGCCCACTACGACAGCGAGGCCTTTGACACCGACCGGGACGCCGTCCTCTCCGCCCTGCCGGAAAAGGGGGTGGGCCTGGTGCTCTGTCCGGGGTGCGACCTCCCCTCGTCAGAGGCCTGCGCCGCCCTGGCGGAGCGCTACTCTTACGTCTATGCCGCCGCGGGCATCCACCCGGAGAATCTGGAGGGGGCCTCTCTGGCCGACCTGGACGCCGTCCGCGCCCTGGCCGCCCGGCCCAAGGTGCGGGCCATCGGGGAGATCGGCCTGGACTACTACTGGCTCAAGACGCCGGAGGAGCGCGCCCGGTCCCGGGAGTTCTTCGACGCCCAGCTCTCCCTGGCCGGGGAGCTCTCTCTCCCCGCTATCGTCCACGACCGGGACGCCCACCGGGACTGCCTGGACATCGTACGGGCCCACCCGGGGGTGCGGGGGGTGTTCCACTGCTGCGCCCTCAGCGCGGAGGACGCCAAGCGGGCCCTGGACTGGGGCTGGTACCTGTCCTTCACCGGGAATATCACTTTCCCCAAGGCCCGCCGGGCCCTGGAGGTCATCGCCATGGCCCCCCTGGACCGTCTTCTGGTGGAAACCGACGCGCCCTACATGGCCCCCGAGCCCTTCCGGGGCAGGAGGAACGACTCGGGCTACGTCTACCGGGTGGCGGAGACCATCGCCCAGGTCAAGGGCATCCCCACGGAGGAGGCGGCCCGGGCCACCACGGAAAACGGAAAACAGCTCTTCGGCATGGTATAAGGAGGAAGTAAGATGGAGACCATTTCCTATGAATATGAGGGCGCGCTCTACGTCAACCTGACCAACCGCTGCGACTGCGCCTGCGTGTTCTGCCTGCGGCACAACGGCCACAAGGGCAGCATCTACGCCGACGACCTGTGGCTGGAGCACGAGCCCACCCGCCAGGAGGCCCTGGAGGACATCCTGGCCCACCACCCGGAGGACTACCGGGAGCTGGTGTTCTGCGGCTTTGGGGAGCCCACCTACCGGCTGGACGACCTGCTGTGGCTGGTGGACCAGCTGAAGGGGTGCCTGCCCAATCTGCCGCCGGTGCGCATCAACACCAACGGCCACGCCAACCTGATCCTGGGGCGGGACGTGACCCCGGAGCTCAAGGGCCGCATCGACGTGCTCTCCATCTCCCTCAACGGCTCCACGGCGGAGGAGTACTGCGCCGTCACCCGGCCCCGGGACGGGGAGAAGGGCTGGGAGGCCATGCTGGACTTCACCCGGCGGGCGGCGCAGTATGTGCCCGACGTGGTGATGACGGTGGTCAACAAGGACAAGACCCCGGAGGAGATTGCCAAGTGCCGCGCCCTGGCCGAGAGCCTGGGGGCCCGGCTGCGGGTGCGGGAGTACATCCCGGACTGAGGGGGGAGCGCGCCAGCCA
>DVHW01000153.1 GCA_018711785.1 Candidatus Galloscillospira excrementavium | reverse complement strand
CAAAGTGGAATATTTGGTGGCCCACGGCATCGCCAGTTCGGTAGATGGGGAGCAGGTGCGTATCGGCAGCGCCCACTTCATCTTTGAAGATGAAAAGGTGACCATCCCGGAGGGTGAACAGGCCAAGTTCGATGCCCTGCCCCCGGAATACTCCCAGCTGTACCTGGCCATCGGCGGAGTGCTCTCCGCCGTGATCTGCATCTCCGATCCCCTGCGAGAGGAGGCGAAGGATGTGCTCTCCACTCTGCGGGACTTGGGCGTGAAAAACGCCGTCATGCTTACCGGGGACAGCCCCCGCACCGCCGCCGCCATCGCGGCAGAGCTGGGAGTGGATGATTTCCGGGCGGGTGTGCTCCCGGCGGACAAGGCGGAGTATGTGGCTTCGCTGCGGCGGGAGGGCCACACTGTCCTCATGGTGGGGGATGGCATCAACGACTCCCCGGCTCTCTCCGAGGCGGATGCCGGCATTGCCATCAGCGATGGGGCGGCCATTGCCCGGGAGATCGCCGACATCACCATCGCCGCCGACAGCCTGTGGGAGCTGGTGCGGCTGCGGCAGCTGGCCATGGCCCTAATGCAGCGCATCGAGAATAACTACCGCTTTGTTATCGGCTTCAATGGGCCGCTCATCGGCCTTGGAGTAGCGGGTGTCCTGCCCCCCGCCACCTCCGCTATGCTCCATAACCTGTCCACTCTTGGGGTGAGCCTCCACAGCATGAGCGCCCTACCGGTTGAAAAAAGAACCTTGAGCCGCGCAAAAGGACACAATGAAATCTGATTCGCGCATAAAGAGGACGGGATCAGTGAGCTTCACTGATCCCGCCTGCTTTTATTTGACGGTCACTTACGTTTCCACTTCAGCAGAAAGGCGGAACAGGTGATGACCAGCACCGACCCAGCGTTGTGTACCAGCGCCCCCACCACCGGATTCAGGGTGCCATTGATGGCCAAGACGATGGCGGCAAAGTTCAGCGCCATCGAGAAGGTCATGTTGACCTGGATGGTGCGCATCATCCGCCGGGACAGGGCGATGAGGTGGGGCAGCTCCTTCACCTCGTCGTCCACCAGGGCGATGTCCGCCGCGTCCACGGCGATGTCGCTGCCCACGCCGCCCATGGCGATGCCCACCTGGGCCCGCTTCAGGGCTGGGGCGTCGTTGATGCCGTCGCCGATCATGCACACCGGCTGGCCGGTAGCCTGGTACTGGTCGATAGCCTTCAGCTTGTCCTCCGGCAGGCAGTTGGCCTGCACCGAAGCGATGCTCAGCCGTCCGGCAATGGTTCGGGCGGCGTTTTCATGGTCGCCAGTGAGCAGCACCGGCTGTACTCCCAATGCGTTCAGCGCCTGGACCGTGTCCGCGCTCTCCTCCCGCAGGGTGTCAGAGAGGACGATGTAGCCCGCAAACACCCCGTCCGCCGCCAGGTAGATGACGGTGCAGCCATTTTGGACGGCCTCCTCCGCCGGGAACGGGGGCGTCATGGACACGCCGTGTTCATGCAGCAGCTCCGGGTTGCCGACCAGCACCGTCTTGCCCGCCACCCGGGCGCGCACGCCCCGGCCGGGGATCATCTGGAAGTCGCTGGCCGGGGCGAGTTCCCCGCCCATTTCCTTTTTGCAGCAGCGGACGATGGCTTTGCCAAGGGGATGCTCGGAGAGTTGCTCCGCAGAGGCGGCCAGCCGGTAGATCTGTTCTTTGCTATAAGTATCGGTCACGCTGGTAACGTCCACCACCTCCGGCGTGCCATAGGTCAGGGTGCCGGTCTTGTCAAAGGCGATGACCTTCACCCCGGCCAGCCGCTCCAGGGCGTCGCCCTCCCGCACGAGAAAACCGTGTTTGGTGGCATTGCCGATGGCCTCCATGATGGCGGTGGGGGTGGCCAGCACCAAAGCGCAGGGGCAGAACACAACCAGGATGGTCACCGCCCGGATGATTTGGCCGGTGACGAGCCAGGTCAGAGTCGCCGCGCTCAGGGCAATGACCACGATCCAGGTGGCCCAGCGGTCGGCCAGGCCCACGATCTTCGCCTTGCCCGCGTCGGCGGACTGCACCAGCCGGATCATCCGCTGGATGGAGCTGTCCTCTCCCACCTTGTCGGCCCGCATCTCAAACGCCCCGAACTGGTTCACCGTGCCGCTGGAGACTTCGTCCCCCACGGTCTTGTCCACCGGCAGAGACTCCCCGGTCATCACCGCCTGGTTGATGGAGGTCTGCCCGGAGACAATGACGCCGTCCACCGGCACGCTCTCCCCTGGCAGAACCCGGAGCAGGTCGCCCACCCGCACCTGCTGGGCGGGGAGGATGTTCTCCCGCCCGTCCCGCAGCACCCGGGCGGTCTGGGGCGTCAGATGCACCAGTTTTTCGATGCCCGCCCGGGCCTTGGCTACGGTCAACTCCTCCAGCAGCGCGCCCAGCTGCATGATGAAGGCCACCTCGCCCGCCGCAAAATCCTCGCCGATGGCGACTGAGGCGATGAGCGCCAGCGACACCAGCACGTCGGCCTTGATGTCAAAGGCGGTGACCAGGCCGATGACGGCCTCCAGGATGATGGGGACGCCGCACAGGATGATGGCGACCCACGCCATATCGAAGGGAAGTGGCCGGACGCCGAACAGGCTGAGAAGCACGGCGACGCCGGAGACAGCCAGCAGCGCAATATCCTTTTTGATGCCGCCCAGTTCCAGCAGATGTTCCAGTTTTTCCATCAGGGCTTTCATGGTATCGCTCTCCTTTATACCGTATGGGGTACGAGTATATTATACCCATGGGGGTATACCGTGTCAAGAAAAAACGGCAGCCGCCCGGGCTGCCGTCTCTGCCGCATCAGCTCATGTTGGAAAACCGCTCCACCGCCTTGGTGAAGCTCTCGATGGTCTTGTCCGCATCCCCGTGCTGGATGCCGTCCCGGACGCAATGTTGGATGTGCCCCTCCAGCACCACCTTGCCGCACCCGTGCAGGGCGGACTTGGCCGCGTTGATCTGGGCCAGGATGTCTTCGCAGGGGACATCCTCGTCGATCATCCGGTCGATGGCCTGCACCTGCCCGATGATCTTGGCCAGCCTGCGGTGCAGGTTGGCCGCATCCATACACTTTCTCATGGTCGTTCCCTCCCTGCCATTCGGGGTATAAGTAGATTATAGGCAGGGCGGCGCGCTTTGTCAATCGGCGCGGCGCAGGCGCCGCACCGGAAAATTCTGCGGGAAGCCTTGACATTTGCCCAAGGCCGCGCTATTATAACGGTGTTACATAACACTGTTACAGGTGAAACGTATGGAAGAAAAATCTACCGCCACGCTGGAAAAGCTCCAGGAGGCCGCGCTGGCGGAGTTTCTGGACAAGGGGTTCCTGGGCGCTTCGCTGCGGCAGATCGTGAAGAATGCCGGGGTGACGACGGGGGCGTTCTACGGTTATTTTTCCAGCAAGGAGTCTCTGTTCGCCTCCATTGTGGAGCCCCACGCCAAGGCTTTGATGGGCAAGTTCATGGAGGCCCAGACCTCCTTTGCCGAGTTGCCCGAGGAGCAGCAGCCCGATCACATGGGGGTGGAGTCCTCCCACTGTATCCACTGGATGGTGGACTACATCTGCCAGCACCGGGAACCGGTAAAGCTGCTCCTCACCCGCTCAGAGGGCACCAGCTACGAGCACTTCGTCCACAACATGGTGGAGGTGGAATACACCCTCCAATACATGGAGGTTCTCCGCCGCCTGGGCCGGGATATCCCGGAACTAAGCCAGTCCTTGTGTCACATCATCGCCAGCGGGATGATGAGCGGCATCTTCGAGATCGTGGTCCACGATATGCCCCGGGAGCAGGCGCTGCGGGACGTGGATCACCTCCGGGACTTCTACACCGCCGGATGGCTGAAATTGATGGGGGCTTGACCCCTATCTTTTTTGGATATAAGTTAGCGACGACTAACTATTTTGACAAGGAGGGATCACTTTGAAGCAAACAAAACCAAGCAGCCTTGCCCGCATCCTAAGCTATGCGGGCGGGCATAAGAACCTGACGGTCCTGGGCTGTATCCTGTCCGCCCTGTCGGCGGTGCTGGGGCTGGCGCCGTATCTGTGCGTCTGGCTGGTGGCCAGAAGCGTGCTGTCCGCCTGGCCCGGCCTGGACGGGGCCGCGGATCTGGGCCGCTGGGGCTGGATGGCGGTGTGGACTGCCGTTGGCAGCATCCTGCTGTACTTCGCCGCCCTCATGTCCACCCATATCGCGGCCTTCCGCACCGCCCGGAACATCCGGCGTGCCGCCATGACCCATGTGCTGAATCTCCCCCTG
>DVHW01000017.1 GCA_018711785.1 Candidatus Galloscillospira excrementavium | reverse complement strand
CGCCAACGGCATCGTCAATGTCTCCGCCAAGGACCTGGGCACCGGCAAGGAGCAGCACATCACCATCACCTCCTCCACCAACATGTCCAAGGAGGACATCGACAAGGCCGTCAAGGAGGCCGAGCAGTTTGCCGCCGAGGACGCCAAGCGCAAGGAAGAGGTGGACGTTCGCAACCAGGGCGACCAGATGGTCTACCAGACCGAGAAGGTCATGGAGGACCTGAAGGATAAGCTGTCCGCCGAGGACAAGAACACCCTGGACTCCGCCCTCACCAAGCTGAAGGACGCCCTGAAGGGCAGCGACGTGAACGCCATCAAGGCCGCCACCGAGGAGCTCTCCAAGGCCTTCTACCCCATCAGCGAGAAGCTGTACAGCCAGGCGGGCGGCCAGGCCGGTCAGGCCGGAGCCAACATGGGCGGCGCGGGCTTCTCCGGCGGCGCCCAGGCCGGTTCCAGCTCCGACAGCGACCCCAATGTGGTAGATGCCGACTACAAGGTCGTGGACGACGACAACAACAAGTAAGAGACTTTTTCGATTGGCAATTGACGACGCGGGGGGCGGGGGCGCCTGGGTGCTCCCGTCCCCCCGGCCCGCCACAGGCGGCAAGGGTCAGTTGTCAATTTTCCATGTCATCTTCAAGCGAGGTGAGAAGCTATGCCGGAACAGAAACGAGATTACTACGAGGTCCTGGGGGTGTCAAAAAGCGCCTCCGACGACGAGATCAAAAAGGCCTACCGGAAGCTGGCCAAGCAGTACCACCCGGACCTGAACCCCAACGACAAGACCGCCGAGGCCAAGTTCAAGGAGGTCAACGAGGCCTACGAGATCCTCTCCGACAAGGACAAGCGCGCCCGGTACGACCAGTTCGGCCACGCCGGCGTGGACCCCAACTTCGGCGCGGGCGGCGCCGGCAGCGGATTTGGCGGCGGATTCGGCGGGTTTGACATGGGGGACATCGACCTGGGGGACATCTTCGGCTCCTTCTTCGGCGGCGGGTTCGGCGGTTCCTCCTCCGGTTCCCGGCGCAGCGGGCCCCAGAAGGGGGACACCCTGCGCACCTCGGTGACCATCTCCTTTGAGGAGGCCGCCTTCGGCTGCGACAAGGAGATCACCGTGGGCCGCAGCGAGGAGTGTCAGGCCTGCCATGGCACCGGCTGCGAGCCGGGCACCACCGCCGAGATCTGTCCCGACTGCCGGGGCACCGGCACCGTGCGCATCCAGCGGGGGGGCGGCGCGTTCTCCTTCACCACCAGCACCACCTGCCCCAAGTGCGGCGGCAGCGGCAAGATCATCCACTCTCCCTGCAAGTCCTGCGGCGGCAGCGGCGCGGTGCGCCGCCAGCGGAAGATCACCGTCCACATCCCGGCGGGCATCGACAACGGCCAGGCGGTCTCCCTCCGGGGCCAGGGCGGCGCGGGCCGCAACGGCGGGCCGGCGGGCGACCTGATCATCAGCGTTTCCGTCCGTCCCAGCAGCGTGTTCCGCCGGGACGGCACATCCGTGTACGTGGACCAGGCGGTCACCTTCTACCAGGCCGCCATGGGCGCCGAGCTGGAGATCCCCACCATCGACGGCAAGGTGAAGTGGACCCTGCCCGAAGGGACCCAGAGCGGCACCACCTTCCGGCTGCGGGGCAAGGGCATCCCCAGCGTCAGCGGCCGGGGCCGGGGCGACCAGTTCGTCACCGTCACCGTCCAGGTGCCCCGGGGCCTCAACCGGGAGCAGAAGGAGGCCCTGCGGGCCTACGCCGCCTCCATGGGCGAGGTGGAGCCGGAGGAAGAGGGCCTGAAAGGTTTTTTTGACAAGAAGAGAAAAAAGAAATAAAATAGGGGGCGAGCCTCTGCTCGTCCCCTATTTTCCTGTCTCTACACTTTCCTGTTCGGAGGTGCCTTATGGCCGCCCTCGCCCGATACATCACCCCCACTCTGCTCATCCCCCTTGCCGTGCTGACGGCGCTGTTCTGCTTTGTGGGCTACTACTGGCATGTGGTCTCCCCCCGCCGGGGTACGCCGGAGTGGATCGCCCTGCGCACCGCCCCCTTCCGGCGCACCTTCTGCCACAAGCGCCACCCCATGACCCGGAAGGACGCCCTCCCCCTCCTGCTGGTGACGGCGGTCTACGCCTTCACCGCCTTCTTCCAGCTGGGCTCCTTCACCGCGCCCCAGTCCGCCCGGAACCTGGGGGATGGGGAAACGGTGGAGATCGCCCTCTCGGACGAGGTCTACCTGACCAAGTTCTGGTATTATTCGGGCCTGGGCACCGGGGACTACAACGTGGAGATCTCCTCCGACGGGGAGCACTGGTCCACACTCTGGGCCAGGACCGACGAGGCTGGCGAGGTCACGGGCTACTACTGGGCCGACGCCGAGGGCTACTCCCCCAGCTACGACCTGCCCCAGCACTACGCCGACCTCTTCAAGTGGCTGGAGATCGAACCGGAGAACCCCCAGTATGTCCGCTACCTCCGCATCACCGGGGACGCGGACCGCTACGACCTGCTGGAGCTGGGGGAGCTGGTGCTCTTCGGCGCCGGGGGGGAGATCGTTTCCCCCTGGGACAGCACCGAGCCCCTCTTCGACGAGGCGGACACGGTGCCCGAGTCCCCCTCCTGGTACAACTCCACCTACTTTGACGAGATCTACCACGCCCGCACCGCCTACGAGCACATCCGGAACGTGTACCCTTACGAGATCTCCCACCCGCCCCTGGGCAAGCTGTTTTTGTCCCTGGGCATCCGGCTGTTCGGCATGACCCCCTTCGGCTGGCGGTGTGTGGGGGCCCTGTTCGGGGTGCTCATGCTGCCCATTCTCTACGTCTTTCTCAAAAACCTCTTCGGCAAGACGGTTATCTCCTTCTGCGGCACCGCCCTCTTTGCCTTCGACTTCATGCACCTGACCCAGACCCGCATCGCCACCATCGACACCTACGCGGTGTTCTTCATCCTGGGTATGTACTTCTTCCTCTACCGCTTCCTCACCCTCCCGCCGGGGACCTCCTTCACCCGGTGCGCCCTGCCTTTGTTCCTCTCCGGCCTCTTCTGGGGGGTGGGGGCGGCCAGCAAGTGGACGGTGATCTACGGCGGCGTGGGCCTGGCCATCCTCTACTTCATCGGCGTGTGGTACAAGTGGCGGGACTGGCCCGTCCAGCCCCCGGAGGGCGGGGCGAGGGCCGTCCGCTTCGGCCCGTGGCTCGTGAAGACCCTGCTGTTCTCGGTACTCTGCTTTGTCATCCTGCCCTTCTTCATCTACACCCTCTCCTACTGGCCCTACGCCATCGCCCGGGGCAACGAGGGCGGGCTGCTGGACATCCTGGGGGAGATCGCCCGGTTCCCGGTGGACCAGCTGCCCCAGCTGTTCCAGGAGTACCTCCGCCCCCTGTCCGAGGGGGAGGAGCACACCTTCCCCATCTCCAGCTCCTCGGACAATATTGTGGACATCATGCTCAGCAACGCCAATTACATGTTCACCTACCACAGCGGGGTGGACTCCTACCACCCCTACGCCTCCCGCTGGTACCAGTGGATCGTGGACGCCCGGCCCATCCTGTACTACCAGGAGTACTCGGCCGACGGGGCGTGGAAGAGCGCTTTCGCCGCCTTCAACAACCCGGTGGTGTGCTGGACCGGCCTGCTGGCCATCCTGTCCCTGCTGGCCCAGCCGGTGCTCTCCTTCCTGGAGTGGCTCACCCGGCCCCTGCGGAGCCTTCTGGTCCGCCTGCTGCCCGGCCAGCGGCTGCTCTGTCTGGACGGGCCGGTGCTCCCCGCCTTCCGGCTGGACGGAATGGGGCTGTTCATCCTCATCGGCTATTTCTCCCAGCTGGCCCCCTGGTTCCTCATCAGCCGCACCACCTTTGAGTACCACTACTTCCCCTCCCTCATCTTCCTGGTGCTGGCCATCTGTTACCTGATGGACCGCATCGTGGACCGGGCGCCGGGGCGGTGGAAAGGGCCGGTGTACGGCCTGACCATCGGCGCGGTGGTGGTCTTTGCCCTCTTCTACCCGGCCCTCATCGGCCTTGATATGCCCGTGTGGTACGCCAGCGGCTTCCTCAAATGGCTGCCCAGCTGGCCCCTGTGACCGGGACCTCTGATTCTTGAATTTTACCTGGAGGCACTATGTATCTCACCGACTATCACACCCACTCCCTCTGCTCTCCGGACGGGAAGTGCCCCCTCACCGCCATGGCCCAGGCCGCGGTGGACGCCGGCCTGGCCGAGCTGTGCGTCACCGACCACTGGGACCTGGTCCGGGAGATGGGAGACGGCCTGATCCTAGACTACGACTGGACCGGCGTCCTGGAGCAGGTGGCCCAGGCAAGGGCCGTCTTTGACGAGCATACCCTGAAGATCCGCATGGGCATGGAGCTGGGCAGCGGCCAGCGCTCTCCGGAGCACGCCGACGCCGTGCTCGCCAAGGTGGACGTGGACTTTGTCATCGGCTCCCTCCACAACATGACCGCTGAGAACGGCGGCCGGGACTTCTTCTTCGTGGAGTACACCGCGCCGGAGGTCTGCTATGCCGCCCTGGACGACTACTTCACCTCCATGGAGCAGCTCGCCCCCCTGGACTGCTACGACGTGCTGGGCCACATCATCTACCCCCTGCGCTACTTCCCCGAGGCGTTCCACATCTCCCTGGACGACTACTGGGAGCGGCTGGAGCCCATCCTGAAAACCGTGGTGGCCCACGGAAAGGGCATCGAGGTCAACACCTACCGCGGTAAGACCCTCTCCGAGTGGAAGCCGGTGCTGGAGCTCTACCGCGCCTGCGGTGGGGAGCTGGTCACCACCGGCAGCGACGCCCATGTCACCAGTTCTGTGGGCAAGGGCATCCCGGAGGCGATGGAGCTTCTGCGCTCCTGCGGCTTCCGTTATGTGACCACCTACGAGCGGCGGCAGCCTCAGCAACACAAGCTGTAATTTTCTTATTCAATATTACAGCTTGCTATAACCTTTTCCTGTTTTTCCTATTCCCTGAACCCGAGGCGGTGTTTTATGAACACACCACGGCTGGAGACCGAACGGTTGATCCTCCGCAAATTTACCTTGACAGACCTGCAGGCGCTGTATCTCCTTCTGAGCGATAAGGAGGTCAACCGGTTTCTGCCCTGGTTCCCTCTGAGGGATCTCGATGAGGCACGGGCATTTTTCGAAGCGCGCTATGCGTCAGTATATCGGCAGCCACAGGGCTATCAATACGCGATCTGCCAAAAGACAGACGACCTCCCCATCGGGTATATCGGCGTCAGTATGGATGACAGCCACGATCTGGGCTATGGACTGCGCCGGGAATTTTGGCATCGCGGCCTCGTGACCGAGGCAGGCCGCGCTGTCGCAGCCCAGGTGAAGCGGGACGGTCTGCCCTATCTTACCGCCACTCACGATGTCAATAATCCCCGCAGCGGGGATGTGATGAAACGTCTGGGTATGCAGTATCAGTACTCCTATGAGGAGCTGTGGCAGCCTAAGAACCTCCTCGTCACCTTCCGTATGTATCAGCTCCACTTTGATGGAAAAGATACTACGGCCTACCAGAAATACTGGAATGCCTCGGCGGTCCGCTTCGTGGAGGCTGTCGAATAAGCGCCTCTTCGCAGGCGGCTCTGTACCTGCCGCCCATCCTGGTTCCCCTGCTAAGCCATCTCCGTAGAGACTCTCATCATTCTTTTACATGCTCGGGGCAAGTGAATTGCCCCTGCGCCAAGGTTTTGCTTTGCAAAACGCTTGTACGGCGCGCTGCGCCGCCCCATCTGTGATGGGGCCCCCAGGGCAAAGCCGTACTGCTATTCCACACACTGAATCATAGGAGGTCTTTTTTATGCTGATCGCACTCGCTTCTGACCACGGCGGCTTTGCCCTGAAGGAGCACCTCAAGACCTGGCTGGAGGCCCACGGCCACACCTGCCGGGACTTCGGCTGCCTCTCCACCGAGAGCTGCGACTACCCTGACTTCGGCGCCGCCGCCGCCCGGGCGGTGGCGGCGGGGGAATGCGACCGGGGCATCCTGATCTGCACCACCGGCATCGGCATCTCCATCACCGCCAACAAGGTCCACGGCATCCGCTGCGCCCTGTGCCGGGACGTGTACTCCGCCGAGCTCACCCGCCGGCACAACAACGCCAATGTCCTGGCCCTGGCCGGGGGGTTTACCGGGCCCTTTGAGGCCGAGCGCATCGTGGAGACCTTCCTCATCACCGAGTTCGAGGGCGGCCGCCACCAGCGCCGGGTGGACAAGGTCATGGCACTGGAGGAAACCTGAGCAAACAGACGC
>DVHW01000152.1 GCA_018711785.1 Candidatus Galloscillospira excrementavium | reverse complement strand
CCAGCGAAAATGAAAACCGCTCTTACTACGGCAACAGCACAGTGGCATCCAATTTGAGCCATATGGAACTGGTACAGGAGGTCTCTGAGCGGGTACCCGAAGGGGTAGATGTGGTAGTCTGCATCAATTCTTCCGGTGCAATGATCTTCTCCGAGATTGAGGAATATACGGATGCCATCCTGATGATGTTCGGGCGCTGCATGATGGGCGGCACCAAGATGGGGGTCTTTACCGATCCTTCGAGTGACAATTTCCTGGCTCTTGTCGCCGGCGAGGTGGAGCCCTCCGGCCTGCTGCCGCTCCAGATGCCAGCCAATATGGAGACCGTGGAGGCCCAATACGAGGACGTGCCCCGCGATATGGAGTGTTATGTGGACTCTGCCGGGAACACCTATGACTTCGGCTTCGGCCTGAACTGGTCGGGTGTCATTCAGGACGAGCGCACAGAAACCTACTGCGTAGATCCCCTGACCGAGCCCGCCACCCAGCCCGTCTCATAACGCATCTTGGTCGAACAGCAGAGGGCGGCGCAAGCGCCCTCTGCTGTTCTTCTGAACCCCCATTTTGAGGAGGCATTTCTATGCCGGACAACCCAAATAAAATGAGCAACAAGAGATTTGTCGTCACCTGGTCGGTGCTCCTGGCCCTGGTGCTGGCCATCGCCATTACCGTCAACATCGGGATGAATGTCTTCCGGGGCTATGTGGACCTCTACCTGGGCGGCGGCGACATCATCATCACCCAGACCGAGGGCAGCGAGGACTGGGAGAGCGACTACTACACCTTAGATTATGAGGACAAGTCGGCCGTGGAGGATGCCGCCGACGCCCTGGTGGAGGAGCTGGAGAGCGAGGGCATCGTCCTGCTGAAGAACAACGGCGCCCTGCCCCTCGCCGCCCCCGCCCGGGTGACCCTGCTGGGCCGGGGCTCCGCCGACCCGGTGTACGGCGGCGCGGGCTCCGGCTCGGTGGACCTGAGCACGGTCACCGACCTGCGCACCGGCCTGGAGCGGGCGGGCTATGAGGTCAACGGCACGGTCTACGCCCTCCTGGAGGACTTCGCCTCCTACACCGAGCAGGCCACCGCCCTGGGCACCGAGCGGGTCTACGACAACCCCCGGGGCACCATCACCATGGACACTGGCGACTCCACCTTCTACATCGGCGAGATGCCGGTGGAGCACTACACCGCCGACGCGGTGGCCTCCTTCGCCGACTACGCCGACGCCGCCATCGTCACCATCAGCCGGGTGGGCGGCGAGGGCGGCGACCTGGCCCGGGACATGGAGGGTTACGACGACAACTACACCCCCGGCCAGCACATGCTGGAGCTCAACCAGGACGAGAAGGACGCCATCGCCCTGGCCAAGGAGCACTTTGACACCGTCATCGTCCTCATCAACGCCTCCACCACCATGGAGCTGGGCGAGCTGGAGGCCGACGAGGGGGTGGACGCCATCCTCTGGGTGGGCTCCCCCGGCCAGACCGGGTTCTACGCCGTGGGCGACGTGCTCTGCGGCAACGTGAACCCCTCCGGCCGTACGGTGGACCTGTGGGCCGCCGACTTCACCAAGGACCCCACCTTCGTCAACTTCGGCGACTACCAGTACTCCAATCTTTCCAGCTCTAATGCCGCCGGGGACGGCTACTTCGTCCAGTACGAGGAGGGCATCTACATCGGCTACCGCTACTATGAGACCGCCGCCGTGGAGGGCTTCCTCGACTACGACCAGGCGGTGGTCTACCCCTTCGGCTACGGCCTGAGCTACACCACCTTCGACTGGGCCGTCACCGGCCAGGAGCTGGGGGCGGTGGACGGGGAGATCTCCATCGACGTCACCGTCACCAACACCGGCTCCGCGGCGGGCAAGGAGGTGGTGGAGCTCTACTACTCCGCCCCCTACACCCCCGGCGGCATCGAGAAGGCCCACGTGGTGCTGGGCGCCTTCGCCAAGACCGGGCTCCTCCAGCCCGGGGAGAGCGAGACCGTCACCCTTACCATGGCGGTGGAGGACATGGCCTCCTACGACTACAAGACCGAGCGGGCCTGGGTGCTGGAGGCGGGGACCTACGCCCTCACCCTCCAGACCGACTCCCATCACGTCAAGGACGGCTGCGAGCCCATCGACTACACCGTCAGCCGCACCACGGTCTACTCCGGCGACAACCACCGGGAGAGCGACCGGGCCGAGGTCACGAACCAGTTTGACGATGTGTCCGCCCTCTTCACCGACACGCCTACCGAGGGCTACGCCCTGAACATGAGCCGGGCCGACTTCGCCGGCACCTTCCCCACCGCCCCCACCGAGGCGGACATGGTGGCCAGCGACGAGGTGATTGCCGGCTTCCAGCCCTACGACCCGGCGGAGCATGAAGACCCCGAGGCGGAGGAGCCCGCCACCGGGGCGGACAACGGCCTGTCCCTCATCGACCTGCGGGGCCTGCCCTACGACGACCCCTCCTGGGAGCTGCTGCTGGACCAGCTGGAGGCCGACGATATGGAGGAGCTGGTGCTCAACGGCATGTACGCCACCGTGGCCCTCTCCTCCATCGGCAAGCCCGCCACCGTGGAGTTCGACGGCCCCGCGGGCATCAACTCCTACATGACCAGCCTCAGCTGCACCTCCTACCCCTCCGAGGTGGTCATCGCCTCCACCTGGAATGTGGACCTGGTCTACGAGATGGGGGTCATGGTGGGCAACGAGTCCCTGGCCAACGGGGTCAACGGCTGGTACGCCCCGGCCATGAACCTCCACCGCTCCCCCTTCGGCGGGCGGAACTTTGAGTACTACTCCGAGGACCCCCTCCTCTCCGGCGCCATGGGGGCGGCCTGTGTCTCCGGCGCGGCCAGCAAGGGGCTGTACTGCGCGGTGAAGCACTTTGCGGTCAACGACCAGGAGACCAACCGGGTCAAGGGAGCGGGCATCGCCGTCTGGGCCAACGAGCAGGCCATGCGGGAGCTCTACCTGAAGCCCTTTGAGTACACGGTCAAGAACGCCGTGCAGACCGTCAGCTACATCTCCGACCAGGAGGGCACCATGTCCCAGATGGAAATGGCCGGCTGCACCGCCGTCATGAGCTCCTACAACCGCATCGGCGCCACCTGGGCCGGCGGCTCGGTGGCCCTGATGGACACCGTCCTCCGGGAGGAGTGGGGCTTTGAGGGCCTGGTGGTCACCGACTTCGACCTCTACGGGTTCATGTACCCCGACCAGGCCATCGCCGCGGGCAGCGACCTCATCCTGTCCACCAGCGCCATGAAGAACCTGGAGGACACCAGGAGCGCCACCGCCCTCCAGAACCTGCGCCAGGCCTGCCACAACATCCTCTACACCGTGGCCCACTCCCACGCCATGAACGGCATCGTCCCCGGCACCATCATCTCCTACACCGCCGCCCCCTGGGAGACCGGGCTCCTCATCGCCGATGTGGCCGTCGGCGTGCTCCTCCTGGCCGGCGTCATTTGGGTGGTCGTCCGGGTGAGGAGGAACCGGGGGAAGTAACACCAAACCAACAGAGAGAAGCGGACACAAAGACCAGCCCCCGGGGCCGTATCCTGCGGCCCCGGGGGCTGTTTTTGTCGCACGGGCTCCTGTGCCGACGGCACAGAGCGGCGGAACGCGGGGAAAGGACCAAGAACGAAGGCCGGGGGGTATGCGGTGTCCTCTAATAGAACAGCAGCCGCACCGCCCAAGACGCGGCCACGAAGCCGGCCAGGTCGGCGCAGAGGGCCGCCGGGACGGCGTAGCGGGTCCTGGCGATGCCGGCGGCGCCGAAGTAGACGGCGATGGTGTAAAAGGTGGTCTCGGTGGACCCCAGCATGACGGCGGCGGTGCGGCCGATGAGGGAGTCGGGGCCGTAGGTGGAGATGAGCTCCGCCCCCACCCCCAGGGCGGCGCTGCCCGAGACCGGGCGCACCAGCAGCAGGGCCACGGTCTCCGGCGGGATGCCCAGGGCGGTGAGCAGGGGGGAGAGGGCCGCCCCCAGCAGCTCCAGCGCCCCGGAGGCCCGGAGCATGTAGACGGCGGTGAGCAGGCCGATGAGGGGCGGGACGATCTTGATGAGCACCCCCAGGCCGTCCCCGGCCCCGGTGACCAGGGCGTCGTACACGTCCACCCGGCGGAAGACCCCCCACAGGGCCACCAGAGCCAGGATACCGGGCAGGAGCATGGTGAGAAAGAGGTCCATGACTACACGCCCCTTCCGGGCCGGACGGCCGCCGTCCCCGGCCTGGGCCAGAGCCGGGAGAAGAGCTTCACCGCCAGGATGCCCACGGTCACCGAGATGGCCGAGGCCAGCCACACCGCGGGCAGGATGTCAAAGGGGGCGGCGCAGCCCGCCCCGGCCCGGACGCTGGCTACGGTGGTGGGGATGAGCTGGATGGAGGCGGTGTTGCACACCACCAGCATGCACAGCGCGTCGGAGGCCACGCCGGGGGTGCGGCGGGCCATGAGCCGGGCGGCCTCGATGCCCAGGGGGGTGGCGGCGTTGCCCAGCCCCAGGAGATTGGCCGACACGTTGGCGGAGATGGTGTCCATCACCTTTCCGTCCCCGGCGAAATCGGGGTAGAGCCGCCGCAGCACGGGCCGCAGCAGCCGGGACAGCCCCTGGGCCAGGCCGGAGCGGCGCATGATCTCCATGACCCCCATCCACAGGCACAGCACCCCCGCCATGGACAGGCACAGCTCCACCGCCGCGCCGGCCCCCTCCATGGCGGCGGCGGCCACCTCCGCGCCCCGCCCGGTGAGCAGCCCGCACACGATGGAGGCCGCCACCATGACCGTCCAGATCAGCGACATTGCCATATCCATTCCCCCTGTTCGCTCCCATATATATGGGACGGGCTGGGGAAACATGCCGGAGGGAGAAAATATCCTCCGCTTCGACAGTAACAGAAAAGTAACAAATAATTTTTCCAAATTCCGATTGA
>DVHW01000151.1 GCA_018711785.1 Candidatus Galloscillospira excrementavium | reverse complement strand
AAGGCCTGGTAGAGCAGGTCGTACTTAGGGGCGGAGGAGAGGTACTCGCTGCCCCGGACCACGTGGGTGATGCCCATGAGGTGGTCATCCACCACGTTGGCGAAGTTGTAGGTGGGCAGGCCGTCCGACTTGATGAGCACCTGGTCGTCCAGGGTGGCGTTCTCCACCGTGATGTCTCCGTAGACCGCGTCGTGGAAGGTGGTGGAGCCCTCCCGGGGGATCTTCTGCCGGATGACATAGGGAACTCCGGCGGCGAGTTTTTCGTCTATCTCAGCCTGAGAGAGGTCCCGGCAGTGGCCGTCGTAGCCGCCCACCCCCAGGGAGTCCAGCCGCTCCTTGTCGCAGAAACAGCGGTAGGCCGCGCCCTGTTCCACCAGGAGCTGGGCATACTTGCCGTAGAGGTCCCGCCGCTGGGTCTGGATGTAGGGGCCCACCGGGCCGCCCACGTCGGGGCCCTCGTCCCAGGTGAGGCCGCACTTGCGCAGGGTGTTGTAGATGACCTCGGTGGCGCCCTCTACCAGGCGGCCCTGGTCGGTGTCCTCGATGCGCAGGATGAACTTCCCCCCCTGGCCCCGGGCGATGAGCCAGGTGTAGAGGGCGGTGCGCAGGTTGCCGATGTGCATATACCCGGTGGGGGAGGGGGCGAAGCGGGTGCGGACCTCGCCCCGGGGGATGCGCGCTTCCATATCGTTGAACCACTGTTGATCCACGGATGATTCCTCCTTGGTCGTTTGCATGAGACCATTCTATCCGGGCGGGTAAAACTTGTCAAGCGGTGCGGGATGTGGTATGATAATTTGAAACAAAATTTGGCGGGGACTGGCGCAGCTGCCTCCCCTTTCTATGAGGTGTTTACCATGGAAGCGAACCAGAAAAAAGTCATGCTCTCCGGCATCCAGCCCAGCGGGGACCTGCACCTGGGCAACTACCTGGGGGCCATCCGCAACTGGGGGGCCCGGTCGGAGGAGTTTGACTGCTATTACTTCATGGCCGACATGCACACCATCACGGTGCGCCAGAATCCGGCCGACCTGCGCCGGCGGACCCTGGAGCAGCTGGCCCAGTATATCGCCTGCGGCCTGGACCCGGAGAAGAACACCCTCTTCATCCAGTCTCACGTCCCCGCCCACGCCGAGCTGGGCTGGGTGCTCAACTGCTACACCATGTTCGGGGAGCTCTCCCGCATGACCCAGTTCAAGGACAAGTCGGCCAAGCACAAGGACAACATCAACGGCGGGCTCTTCACCTACCCCTGCCTGATGGCGGCCGACATCCTGCTCTACCAGCCCGACTATGTTCCGGTGGGGGAGGACCAGAAGCAGCACGTGGAGTTGACCCGGAACGTGGCCCAGCGGTTCAACCACGTCTACGGGGACGTGTTCAAGATCCCAGAGCCCTATATCCCCAAGGCCGGGGCCCGGATCATGGGCCTGACCGACCCCACGGGCAAGATGAGCAAGTCCATTCCCGACGGCTGCGTGTTCCTGATGGAGAAGCCGGAGGACATCCAGCGCAAGTTCAAGCGGGCGGTCACCGACAGCGACACCGAGCGCTGCGTCCGCTACGATCCGGCGGCCAAGCCCGGGGTGGCCAATCTCATGAACATCTACTCTGCCGTCACCGGAAAGACCTTCGAGGAGATCGAGGCAGAGTTCGACGGCAAGGGCTACGGCGCCTTCAAGCCCGCCGTGGGGGAGGCCGTCATCGAGGCTCTGCGCCCCATCCGGGAGGAGGCCGGGCGCATCCTGGCGGACAAGGCCTACCTGGAGACAGTGTACCGCGCCGGCGCGGAGAAGGCCGCCTATGTGGCGAACAAGACCCTGCGCAAGGTGTACAAAAAGATCGGATTTGTGGCCCGGTGAGAGTCCTCGACCCGGCGGGACCAACGCACACGGATAGGAGCATAGAGCGCGCATGAACATCGAATTGCAGCAGATCGGCCTGGCCGCCGCCGCCTTGGCAGTGGCCCTGGTGGTGTCCTTCGTGGCCACTCCGGTGGTGAAGAACCTGGCCCAGCGGGTGGGGGCGGTGGATGTCCCCAAGGACAACCGCCGGATGCACAACCACCCGATCCCCCGGATGGGCGGCCTGGCCATTTTCCTGGGTTTTCTCCTCAGCGCCCTGATCTTCGTGCCCATCACCGGGGAGATCCAGGGTATGCTCCTGGGGGCGGTCATCATCGTGGTGCTGGGGATCTTTGACGACATCTACTCCCTGAAGGCCTGGTTCAAATTCATCGTCCAGATCGTGGCGGCCCTGATCGCCGTCTTTTCCGGGAATTTGATCGAGACCCTCTCCAACCCCAATATCTTCTCCAGCAACCCCTACTGGGACCTGGGCTGGCTGTCCTGGCCGGTCACCGTCATCTGGATCGTGGCCATCACCAACGCGGTCAACCTCATCGACGGGCTGGACGGCCTGGCCTGCGGGGTGTCCACCATCAGCTCCATGACCCTGCTGGTCATCGCCCTCACGGTCAGCGAGGGGCCCATCGCCATCCTCATGGGGGCGCTGGCGGGCGCCTGCATCGGCTTTCTGCCCTACAACCTGAACCCGGCCAAGATCTTCATGGGGGACACGGGCTCCACCTTCCTGGGCTACATCCTGGCGGTGGTGTCCATCCAGGGGCTGTTCAAGTTCTACACCATCATCTCCTTCGCCGTGCCCTTCCTCATGCTGGGCCTGCCCATCTTTGACACCTGCTTCGCCTTCATCCGCCGCATCGCCCACGGCCAGAGCCCCATGCACGCCGACCGGAGCCACGTCCACCACCGGCTCATCGACATGGGCTTCTCCCAGAAGCAGGCGGTGGCGGTGCTCTATATCATCAGCGCCATCCTGGGCCTGAGCGCCGTGGTGCTCACCTCGGTGGGGGCGGTGAAGGCCATGCTCTTCCTGCTGGCCCTCTGCGCCGCCGCCGGGGTGGCGGGGCTCATCTTCATCAACAACAACGACAAGAAAAACGGCGGCCGGAGCGGCGGCGGGCACGGCGCGGAGCAGGAGCCGGAGCCGGAGGGGGAGGAAGAGCCTTGAGCATCCGAGTCATGACCATCTTCGGCACCCGGCCCGAGGCCATCAAGATGGCCCCCCTGGTGCGGGAGCTGGAGCGGCGGGCGGAGTTCGAGAGCCTCTGCTGCGTCACCGCCCAGCACCGGCAGATGCTGGACTCGGTGCTGGACATCTTTCACATCGCCCCGGACTACGACCTGAACATCATGGAGCCCCGGCAGACCCTGTCCACCATCACCTCCAAGTGCCTTCTGGGAATGGAGGATGTGCTCGACCGGGCCAGGCCCGACCTGGTGCTGGTCCATGGGGACACCTCCACCACCTTTGCCGGGGCCCTGGCGGCCTTCTACTACCAGATCCCCGTGGGCCATGTAGAGGCCGGCCTGCGCACCTGGGACCGGTACTCCCCCTTCCCGGAGGAGATGAACCGCCGGCTGGTGGGGGACATCGCACAGCTCCACTTCTGCCCCACCGCCTCCAACCGGTCGAACCTGGCCCGGGAGGGCATCACCGAAGGGGTGTTCGTCACCGGAAATACGGTGATCGACGCCCTCAGGACAACGGTACGCAAGGACTACCGCTTTACAACGGAGAGCCTGAATGATCTGGACTTTGCGGGCAGAAAGATCATCCTGGTGACCTGCCACCGCCGGGAGAACTACGGCGAGCCCATGACCCACATCATGACCGCCCTGCGGCGTCTGGCCGACGACTTTGCGGAGGTGGAGCTGGTGTACCCGGTCCACCTGTCGCCGGTGGTGCAGGAGGCGGCAAAGACCTATCTGGGGGGCCACCCCCGCATCCACCTCATCGCGCCGCTGGACGTGGTGGAGATGCACAACCTGATGGCCCGGTGCTGCTTTGTGATGACCGACTCCGGCGGGCTCCAGGAGGAGGCCCCCGCCCTGGGCAAGCCGGTGCTTGTCCTCCGGCGGGAGACCGAGCGGCCCGAGGCGGTCTCCGCCGGGACGGCCCGCCTGGCGGGCACCGAGGAGGAGGCCGTCTACCGCCTGGCGGCGCAGCTCCTTCAGGATGAGGGCGCCTACGCCGCCATGGCCCACGCGGTCAACCCCTACGGCGACGGCCGGGCCTGCGCGCGCATCGCGGACGCCATTGCCTGGCAGTGGGGGCAGCGGGAGACAGCGCCGGAGGAGTTCATGGCATAGCGGCGGCGGGCAAATGAAAGGCAGGGAGAGGGGGGAGCGCCGATGGAAAACCGAAACCGGACCGTGCTGGTGGTTCTTATCGCCATTGTCATCGCGGTGGCGGTATTCTCCAGCTTTGGCCTCAACCTCTTCGGCACCACGCCGGAGGTCCACTTTCCGGACGCCGCTCCCAGCGGCACCTCCGACCCGAATCAGGGGAGTGAGACCGCCGAGCCGGAGCACATCGTCCGGGTGAAGGTCACGCCGGAGACCGTGCAGGCGGTGATTGAGACCCTCTCCCGCCCGGAGAGCTATTACCGGGAGGTCACGGTGGCTACCTACCGCGCCGACGGCACGGAGGACGCCCTGACCAGCCGGGTGTGGGTCTCCGGCGGCTGGACCCGGACTGAGACCACCCTGCCGGGAGGAGAGACCCAGGTCACCCTGGTGGGGGACGGCACGGTCTACCGCTGGTACAGCGGGGACCGGGAGGCCCTCTCCTGGCCGGCGGACGACCGCTCGGACGACATTGAAGGCCAGCGCATCCTCACCTATGAGGACGTGCTGGCCCTGGCGCAGGAGAACATCACCGCCGCCGGCTATGAGGACCGGAACGGCCAATCCTGCGTCTATGTGGAGGCGTCCGGCGGGGAGCTGGGCTATGTGGAGCGCTACTGGGTCTCGGTCAGCACCGGCCTTCTGGTGGAGGCCGAGATGCTGGAGGGGGAGCGGGTGTTCTACCGCATGACCGCCGGGGCGCTGGACCAGGCCCCCGGTCTGGAGGGGCGCTTCGCCCTGCCGGACGGGACGGTGCTGTACGGCACCTAGTCCAGCCCCAGCAGGAGCAGGAGGGCCAGGGTGATGACCAGTTCCAGGTCATCCCCCTCAAGAAAGAGAAAGAGCAGGATGAGGAGCAGCAGGATATCACCCGTGTCCAGGCGCTCCAGCTTCAGTGTTTTGAGCAGGGAGGAGAGGACTCCGGCAGACTGCTTTCCGGCCTCGTCACCCGGACTTCGGGCACCCTCGGGCTCCGGCGGGCCTTCGGACGGCCTGGCTTGGCCGGCGGGAGGAACATCGTCCTCCACCCGGACCCGGTCGTACCCGTTCCGGCCTGGAATATAGCGATTATACACCGCGCTCGCCCCCCTCGTTCCGCTCCCGGAAGAGCTGGAAGGCCACCCGGATGACCCGGGAGAGCCTGGCGATCTTCACCGCCTGGTCCACCTTGGCGTACCGCTCCTCCTTCAGAAAAGGCTTCAGCGCCAGGAGCAGGGCGGTCTTCCGGTCGTCGGCGGCGTGGTACTCCTGAAACAGGCGCAGGGCGGCGGAGAGGAGCTTGGGGTCCAGGCTGCCCAGCGCGGAGAAGGGGTCGCCGCCCTCCCCGCCGGTCAGCCCGGAGAGCAGGCCGGCCGCCCCGTCCACCCCGGACTCCGGTCCGTCCGGATGACCACCGGAGGAGGGCGCTTCTCCCGGCTGGGGCCCGGCCTCCCGGCCCCCCTGCGGGCCCTCCACGGGCACGTATTCTCCGCCCTCCCCGTCCTCCTGGGGGGACGGCGCTCCGGCGGGCTCGGAGGCGCTGGAGAGGGCCTTGGCGATGTTGACGATCTGGCCCATGGCCTCCGGGTCTCCCAGAATGGCGCTGAGCTTTTCCTCCCATTCGGCCATGAACCTCGCCTCCTTTCCGCGGACCGGGGTGGCAGACCCTCAGGTTTTGGGAATGGACTTCTGGATGCGCTCCACCACGGCGGAGCCCTCCTGACTCTTCATCACGCCCTCCAGCAGGCCCATCAGGGAGCTGGGGTCCCCCTTCATGGCGGCGTCGGCGGCGCTCTTGAGCCCGCCGCCCCCCTTCTGGTTGAGCAGCTCCAGGAGCTTTTGCGTGTCAGGGGAGCGCATGAGTCCCATCACCGCGTCCTTATTCTTGAGCACCGCCTCGGCCTGGGGCGTGTTCAGCAGATGATCCAGCTTGGGCTGTTCTTTGGCCATAAGAAAATCCCTCCAGATGATTGTATGAGGGAGCGCGCTCCCTCTATCACATTCAATTCATTCTATGGCGGGCGAAGAAAAAGGTGCAGAACATGAAAGCGTTGGTTTTTTCTGATTCCCACGGCACGATCCGCTATATGCAGGACGCCGTCCGCGCCGAACGGCCCGACCTGGTGCTCCACCTGGGGGACGTGATGCGGGACGCGCGGGCCCTGATGGAGGCCGAGCCGGAGCTGCGGGTGGAGTACGTCTGCGGCAACTGCGACGGCTTCTCCGCCCAGCCCGACGAGAAGGAGCTGGTACTCTCGGGCCGAAAAATCCTGATGACCCACGGGCACCTGTACCATGTGAAGTCGGGGATCGGCTTTGCGGTGCGCAATGCCATAGACCGGGGAATGGACGTGCTGCTCTTTGGGCACACCCACGAGCCCCTGGTGGACCGGCAGGGGGCGCTGTGGATCATGAACCCGGGGAGCATCCGGGGCTGGGGGATGACCACCTACGGCGTGATGGAGCTGGAGCAGGGGAAGACGGACTGCCGCATTGTCCGGGTCCTGTGAGCAGAGACCGGCGGAGCGAAATTTTGGAGAGGCAAGGTGAAGAACATGCTGATGGCCATTGATGTGGGGAACACCAATATGGTGTTCGGACTGTTCCGGGGGGAGGATCTGGTGGGCAGCTTCCGGCTCAAGACCGACGCCATCCGTACCTCCGATGAGATCGGGCTGCTGGCCTGGGACTATTTCCAGCGCTTCGGCTGGCGGGCGGAGGAGGTGGAGGACGTCATCATCGCCTCGGTGGTGCCCCAGGTGATGTACTCCCTCACCAGCGCGATCATCAAGTATTTCGGCCGAAAGCCCATTATCGTGGACGACGACGTGGACCCGGGCCTGCCCTATGAGGTGTCCGGGTCGGATGAGCGGCTGGGTCCGGACCGGGCGGTGGCCGACATCGCGGCCATCGCCAAGTACGGCACGCCGCTGATCGTGCTGGATTTCGGCACCGCCACCACGGTGGACGCCATCTCCAAGGACGGGGGCTATCTGGGCGGGTGCATCACCGCCGGGGTGCGGGTCTCGGCGGAGGCCCTGTTCCAGAAGGCGGCCCTGCTGCCCCGGGTAGAGCTGACCAAGCCTGCCACGGTACTGGGCTGCACCGCGGTAGGGCAGATCCAGGCCGGGGTGGTGACGGGCTATATCGGCGCCATCGAGTACCTGATCCGGGAGGCCAAGCGGGAGATGGGCTATCCGGAGGTCAAGGTGGTAGCCACTGGCGGTCTGGCCCGGATGGTGGCCGACAATACCGACCTTATCGATGTGGTGGACAGCCGGCTGATCCTGGACGGGCTGCGGCTCATCTATCTCCGGGACAAGGGGCAGGCGTAGGCTGCCCCATCCCATGCCTGAGCGGAGGCATTTTCAGCGGCAAAAAGAGAGCGGACAGACGCCTATGCGTCTGTCCGCTCTTTTTTGCTGTTCGGTCAGAAGCTGACCTTGCCCTCTACAGAGCCGTTGGCTACATAGTAGACGGCGGAGTCCTCGGGCTTGACATAGAGCTCCAGGCTCTTCAGGTCGGCACTCTTTTGGCCGGAGGCGCCCCAGTGGTGCTTGACCGCGGTCACCAGGTCGTCCAGGCGGACCTGACGGCCCTGGTACTCCACAAAGATGGTGGTCTGGGGCTCGGCCATCTTCTCCTTGACCGCAGTGGCGGCCTTTTTCACCGTCCTGCGGGCGGTGGTGGCGGTCTTGGATGCCTTGGTCTTGGCGGCCGCGGCGGTCTCCTTGACGGCCTCGGCCGTCTTTTCGGCCAGCTCCTTGGCCGCGGCGGCGACCTTCTCCTCCGGGGCCTTCAAGGGCTCGGCGTCTGCTTTCTTCTTTGCAGGCATGTGGGATCAAACTCCTTTATTTTCGTATCAGGTGTGCGCGGACGGATCTTCCGGTTTCGGGCCCATTGTACAACATTTTCCAGAGAAATCCAATATCAATAGTGCAGCAACATTTTGTTGGCCAGACAAGGATCTTTGGGCAAAATTAGCACGGAAAAGCGAAGATAAACAGGGAGAAAGCCTTTCAGCCTGTCTCAGAGAGCCGGACTGCCGGAAGGCGACGGGGCAGGAGAGGGGTCTGCCTGGCCGGTCCCGGTCGGGACCGGCGTCTGCCCGCGGCGGTCCAGCGTGAGGGTATAGCCGGAGAGGATCTCCGCGGCTTCCCCGTCCAGGGGCGCGTGGGTGATGGTCACCTGATCGCCCGGGTTCAGGATGACGGCGATGGGGTTGTCCTTGGCAGAGAGGGCATAGAAAATCTCCTCCCCCTCCAGGCGGAGGTAGTAGTAGGTGTTGCCGTCCAGCACGGCGGAGCGGATCTCCGCCACCTGGCCGCTGACCTGGGTCTGGGGCAGCTCCTCCGGCTGGGTGATCCCCTGGGAGGCGAGCAGGGCCACATAGGCGTCCTCACACTCCAAAACACTGGGGGCCACCGCCACCAGCTGATACTGGGCCACATTGACCATGGCGTAGCTCTTGACCAGGTTCCCCTGGTCCTTCAGGGGGATGAAATAGGTGGGCTGGCCGCCGATGTTGAGCAGCAGGGGGAAGGTGGCGGTATACCCCAAGTCCTGGACCTCGCCCTGCGCGGAGATCTTGGCGGCCTCCTCGGTGGCGCCGGGGGCGGAGTAGAAGTGGGTCTCCTTGGTGCGCAGGTTGCACAGCAGGAAGCCCAGGTTGGACTGGTCGGAGTTGACCGAGGTGACGCCGGTGTACATATACACATCGTCGTTCATGGCGATGTAGTTGTAGCCCTCGGTGACCCGGGTGACCTCCCGCTGGCCGAAGATGGAGTTGATGAAACCGTGGATCAGGGAACCGTGGTAATTGTACTGCTCCATAATGAGATCCGCGGTGAATACCGTGTCCACCCAAGCCGGGATATCCTTCAGCTCGCAGTAGGTGCTCTCCCCGGTGACGGCGTTGCACAGGACGGCGCCGGCGATGTCGGTGCCGCCGAAGAGCCCGATGGTCTTGACGATGCGGGGGGCGATCCACCAGGGGTTGCCCTCCTCGTCGATCTCAAACTCCGGCGTGGAGAACATAAACGTGGGGTACTGGAAGCGCAGGTGGCGCATGATATTGCGGTTGAGGGGCTCGGAGAAGGAGTACTTCATCCCCTCGCTCAGGCGCACCACCGTGGCCTCCTGGGTCACCATGTCCACGATGACATAGGCCGGCAGACCGTCGCCGCGGTTGGTGAACCATTTGATGAGGTCGGCGTAGGCGATGGGAGCCACCCGGACCGGCCGGCCGCCGTAGTTGATCTGGGCGGAGTCCCCGGAGTACTCGAACTGGCTGACCATGTCGCTCAGGGTGCCCATCTGGCGGTCCCCCAGGTACTCGGCGCTGGAGCGGTCCAGAGTGGGGATCTCGTCAAAGGAGATCTGGGCCACATCGGCGGCGAAGTTGCCATCCTGCACATCCAGCAGATCCCGGTAGTCCGCCGCCCGGAAGATGGGCAGGGAGATGACCCAGCCCACAATCACCACCACGATGAGCAGGGCCAACAGGATCCCGATGGGCAGGCACTGCTTCTTGATAAAGCGGAAGTACTCCTTGATCTTGCCGCCCTGGATGGTGATGACGCCGCCGGAGGCGGTGGTGGTCTTGCCCTCCTCCAGGTGGAAGCCGGAGGTGATGAAGGCGCAGATGATGTAGACGATGCACAGAAAGCCTACGAACACATACAGGTCGCTGGACTGGAAGTTCAGCGCAGGGAGGGAGACATAAAAGTAGATGGCGCCCAGGACCAGCGTGACGACCAGATTCAGCAGGATCTTGCCCAGCTTGCTCTTGGGCCCCCGTCCGGTTTTGGGGGCGGAATTTTGATGCTCTTTCAATCAGATTCTCCTTTTCCAATAGAGTGGAAGGACTGGAAATAGTATACCCTGTTCTCCCGCAAAAGGCAACCGGAGAGAGGGATATGGGAGATTAAAATTACATAAAAATGCCCGGACCAGCCCCAGGGGCCGGTCCGGGCGATTGGATTTACAGAGCGGCCGCCTCGGCCTCGATCTGGGACTCGCAGGCTTTCATGGCCTGGAGGGTGCGGGAGAGCAGGTCGTCCAGCCCCCAGCCCAGCAGCTCGGCCCCCTGGGCGATGACCTCCCGGGAGCAGCCGGCGGCGAACCGCTTGTCCTTATACTTCTTCTTCAGGCTGGAAAGCTCCATGTCCTGTACGCTCTTGGAGGGGCGCATCAGGGCGGCGGCGCCGATGAGGCCGGTGAGCTCGTCGCAGGCGAAGAGGACCTTTTCCATCTCGTGCTCGGGCTGCGCGTCGGAGCCGGTCATGCCCCAGCCGTGGCTCACCACGGCGTGGATGAGGGCGGGGTCCAGGCCCCGCGCCTCCATGATCTCCCGGGCCTTGACACAGTGCTCCTCCGGATAGCGCTCGAAGTCCAGGTCGTGGAGCAGGCCCACTGTGGACCAGAACTCCGCCTCGTCGCCGTAGCCCAGTTCCCGGGCGAAATGGCCCATCACCGCCTCCACCGTCAGGGCATGGCGGAGGTGAAAGGGCTCCTGATTGTACTCCTTCAGCAGGGACAGCGCCTGCTCCCGGGTCAGTTCCATGGGGAGATGCCTCCTTGTATCATAAGTAGTTTTGCTGAAAAAAGAGAACGCCGCCGCGGACAGAGGTGTCCGCGGCGGCGTGGCGCAGAAGGAGGGATTTGAACCCTCGCTCGGCTCAACACCGACTACTCCCTTAGCAGGGGAGCCCCTTCGGCCACTTGGGTACTTCTGCA
>DVHW01000150.1 GCA_018711785.1 Candidatus Galloscillospira excrementavium | reverse complement strand
GGGCACTGGCGGCGTTAAGGGAGCCGTTGCAGGCGAAGAGGGCCTTCAGCATATCCGCAAAGCCGTCGATCTCCTCCGGCGCGCAGCCGGAAAAGACCTTGCTGATATACTCCTGTTTGAGCAGGGGAGAGAGCTCGTGGATGAAGAGCTCCAGGTTGATGTCGCTGTACAGCACCGGAGGGCTCCCCTCTCGGGACAGACTGGCCCGGAGGGCTTTTTCTGCCCGGAGATAGGCCCCGCGGATGGCGGGGCCTGCGCCTCCTCCGCCGTCGATGCCCGCGGCCAGACGCATGTGGGGCGGCGCGCTGACCTGGGCGCAGAGCTGGCTGGCCAGCTGAAGCATCCGCGGGTCGCTGCGGGTGGGGACCAGGCAGACAAATTTGGCGCCGCTGCCCACCACCAGGGCCTCCTTCTCCCCCTCCAGGGCGCTGTGGAGGTTCTCCTCCAGCCGCTCCAGGCGGCGCTGGCCCTCGCTGGTGTCGGCCTGGCTGTCCACGGGGGTGAGGAGGATGACCCGGCGGGGGAGCATGACATCGATGCCCAGGGCCAGGCCCCGGCTCTCCAGCGCGGCGTCGGGGATCTCGCCGCCGCCGAAGACCCACTCCTGGAGGAAGCGGGCCTGGACGCTGCGCTCCAGCCGCTTGCGCTCCTTGAGCACGTCGTCCAGCAGCAGGATCTCGGTCATCTTCTTGATGACCCGGCCGTGTTTCTCGATGGCGGCGTACTCGCCGGTGATGCCCACCACGCCGATGATGTCCCCGTCCATCTCAATGGGCAGGTTCAGCCCCGCCCGGCTGCCGGGGTACTCGTCGTCCGCGGCGATGACCAGCTCGTCCAGCTTTTCCCGGATGACCTTCTGGGCACCGCCGTGGAGGGTGCCGATGCGGCTGGGGTCGGTGCTGGCGATGATGGCGCCGGTCTCGTCCATCAGGTTGACCTTCTGGTCGATGATGTCCCCCAGGTCGGTGACGATCCGCATGGCGATGGTCTTGCTGATGCGCATGGCGTGTTCCTCCTAACCTGCCGCCGGGGCTGCGATGGTGGCCACCCCGTCGGGAATGACGGTGATGGAGCCGGGGAAGCCCAGCAGAGAGTCGGCCAGAGCGACGGCCTCCTCCACCGTGGCGGCGGGGAGCATGTGGAGGGAGCGCACCAGCGCCGGTTCTGCCCGGCTGACCAGGATGACCCGGCAGCGGGTGAGGACCCGGGCAAAGACCTGGCTCTGCCACTGGTCGGCCTCGGTCCGGTGGGCGGGGACGGCCTCAATGCGGCGAAGGATGGCGGCGGCATCGGGCTCGTCCTGGAAGGTGCGGCGGAAGGACTCGCCCCCGCAGCCGTCCTCGCAGGCGGCGGCCATGATGATGACCCCGCCCTCCCGGCACACCGCCTCGGCGGTGGACATGCCTTTCACCGCCTGGTAGATGTTCTGGTCCAGGGGGTAGCCGCCGTTGGTGGTGATAACGATATCGGACAGGGGGGCCTCGGCCCGGCACAGGCCCTCCACATACCGGCAGCCCGCCCGGTGGGCCTGGTCGCAGTCCCCGGCGAAGGCGGCGAGGACCTCGTGGCCGCCGTTCAGCGCCACGTTGCACAGGAAGGCCAGGCCCGCCTTCCGGGCGGCCCAGAGCATGTCGGTGTGGATGGGATTGCCGTCCAGAATGCCGGAGCGGGCGCAGGGGTGGGAGAGGAAGGCGGAGCAGTGGTTGGCATAGACGGTCTCCCGGGCGGCCACCCCGGGCAGGACGCTCTTCCGCCCGCCGGAGAAGCCGGCGAAGAAGTGGGGCTCGATGAACCCCTCGCTGAGAAGCAGGTCGGCCTGGACGGCCAGGCGGTTGACCAGGCAGGGCCCGCCGGAGGGGAGGGTGCCCAGGGAGACCATGCTGTCCCGGTCGGCGCAGTCGTGGACCACCACCTCCACCTGCTCCAGCAGCTCCCTGCCGAACTTGACCTCCAGCTCTTCCCGGGTGGTGCCCCGGTGGCAGCCGGTGGCGATGAGGAGGGTGATCCTGGCGTCCGGGCTGGCCCGGCGGACGGCGGAGAGCATGGGGGGCACGATGACCTTGCTGGGGACCGGACGGGTGTGATCGCTGGCCAGGAGGACCACGTGCTTCTTCCCACGGGCCAGATCCTCCAGAGGCGGGCTGCCGATGGGGGAGGCCAGGGCCCGGGCCACCAGCTCTTCTGCGGGGACGGCGGGGTACCGGGTGGAGAGAGGGGGAGACAGGACCGCGCGTACCCGTTCCTCGGGGAGCAGGACAGCGGTGCGGCCCCGCCCGTAGGGCAGTTCAATTCTCACAGTACTCACCTCAGACCCAGTATAACACAGCGGATGGACCGTTTCACATAGTACAGAGGATAAAGAAAACAGTAAAATTATAGCTTACAGAACATGACTTTCGAACAAAAGAAGCGCGCCTTTTGAGCGGCGGCAGCGGGGATGAAACAGCAGATGAAATGCGTTTCAACTTGCTTGCAGGACTGGGAGCCGCTACAATGGAGGAAACGAGACCCGGGGGTGGCGTTATGCTCAAGCGGTTTCTGCTGTCCTATTTTCTGCTGTGTATGATCCCCTTTCTGCTGCTGGGCATCCTGGTGGCCTCCATCAGCGGGGACGCCATCGGGCAGGAGCTGCTCAGCGCGGCGGAGGTGGCGCTGGACGAGAGCTACCGCAGCATCAGCAGCCTGACCGAGGACGCCCGGCAGCGGGCGCTGGCGGTGGCCAATGACGAGGCGGTGCAGGGGCAGCTCCGCGCCCTGGCCGCCGCGGAGAGCCGAGAGGAGCGCCTGGCGTGCATCCTGGATCTCAACGGGGTGCTGGAGCGCTACCCCCTGTACGGGGCCAACTACCTGCGCACGCGGCTGGTCCTCACGTCGGACAGCGCGGAGGAGCAGGTGCTGAACCTGCCCCTGGTGACGCTGGTGCCGCCGGATTACCAGGAGACCTGGTACCGGGAGGCGGTGGAGGAGCCGGATTGGTTCCACTGGAACCTGTCCATGGATGAGGAGAGCAGCTCCCTGCGCCAGACCAAGATGATCTACGACACCAGCACCTGGAGCGATGTGCTGGGCATGGTGGTGGTGGACGTCAACGCCGAGGAGCTGCGGGGCATCACCACGGGCCGGGGGAGCAGCACCAACCGCCTCTACCTGGTGGACTCCGGGGGGACCATCGTCTACCCCTATTACAACTATGACAAGATCCCGGAGGAGATCCTGACCGCCCGGACCGACGGGACCTATGAGGCGGGGGACAAGCAGATGCTGGTGCGGCGGATGCCGGGGACGGGGTGGAACCTCATCAAAATTGTCTCCATGTCCGATTTGGCCAGCCGCACCGAGCAGATCAAGCTCACCATCGTCACGGTGGCAGTGCTCTTCATGTGCCTGTCCATTGCCGCGGCGGTCTATTTCACCGCCCGCATCTCCAGCCCGCTGACCCGGCTGGCCGCCAAGATGCGCAAGGCCAGGGCGGGGGAGCTGACCCCCATTGAGGAGATCCGGGGCAAGGGGGAGGTGGCCGAGCTCTACCAGAGCTTCAACTACATGATCGACCACCTGAACCTGCAGATCGAGCGGACCTATGTCTCCCAGATCCACGAGAAGGACGCCGAGCTGCGGGCCCTCCAGGCCCAGATCAACCCCCATTTTCTCTATAACACCCTGGACTCCATCAACTGGCTGGCCCTGCGGTACCGGGCCCAGGACATCAGCGACATGGTGGTGGCCCTGTCCGACATGCTGCGCCTGAGCCTCAACAAGGGCAGAAACACCATCCTGGTCCAGGACGAGCTGCGCCAGGTGGACAGCTACATCACCCTCCAGAAGGTGCGCTACTCCGACCGCTTCACCGTGCGCTATGAGGTGGACGAGGGGGCGCGGGACAAGCGCATCATCAAGATGCTCCTCCAGCCCATTGTGGAGAACGCCATCGTCCACGGGTTTGAGGAGATCGAGGGGGGCGGGGAGATCGTCATCTCCATCCGGCGGGGGGACGGCCTGCTCCACTTCGAGGTGCGCAACAACGGCACCCTCATCGACCTGGACAAGATGGCCCGCCGGCTGGCCGGGGACGAGGAGGGGGACGGCGCCCTCCGGGGCTACGGCATCCGCAATGTCAATGAGCGCATCCAGGGGAGCTACGGCCCCCAGTACGGCATCCGCTACCTCATCCGGGACGGGATGACGGTGGCGCAATTTTCCATTCCGGAGGAGGTGGGCGAGCATGCGTGAGCGGCTGCGCGTCCTGATTGCAGACGATGAGAAGATCGCCCGGGAGGGCCTGCGGGACCTGGTGGACTGGTCCGAGCTGGGCATGGAGGTGGTGTTCTGCGCCGTCAACGGGGAGGAGGCCCTGGAGTACCTGCTCTCCCATCCGGTGGACATCCTGCTCACCGACATCAAGATGCCCCGCATGGACGGGCTGGAGCTGCTCCAGGAGCTCTCCGAGCGGGGCGTGTCCCCCACCACTGTCATATTCAGCGGCTTCTCCGACTTCCACTATGCCCAGCGGGCCATCCGCTACGGGGTGCTCAACTACCTGCTCAAGCCCATCCGCATGGGGGAGCTGACCGAGACCCTGCGCAAGGCGGCGGACAGCCTGCGGCAGGAACGGGGGCCGGAGCCGCTGGACGCGGAGGAGTACGCCCGCTTCAAGACCGAGTGCAGCGCCCGGGCGGAGGAGCTGGCCCAGGAGCTGGGCCAGAAGATCTGCCAGGCGGAGAGCGGCGCGGTGCAGTCCCTGTGCCGGGAGATCCAGGACCTGTTTGAGACCCGGGGCTATCAGACCGCGGTGTTCCGGAAGTGGGCGTTCCAGTGCGTCTACGCCATCGTCCGGGAGGTCAACCAGTTCACCGGAGCGGAGACCTCCCTCCTGGAGGACACGGACCGGCTGGCCCTCCTGTCAGTGGCCCGGAGCATCCCGGAGGCGGCGGAGCAGCTGGCCGGCTGCGCCGACGACCTGTGCGCCTATATCTATGAGCTGCGCCGGTCGGGCAAGCGGCGCATCATCGGGGACCTGCTGACCATACTCCAACACCGCTATGCCGACGAAAACCTGAGCCTGAACGTCCTGGCCGACCAGCTGGGGGTGACCCCGAACTACCTGAGCACCCTCTTCCGCCGGGAGATGGGGCAGACCTTCTCCGCCTACCTGGAGAACTTCCGCATCGAGAAGGCCAAGGATCTGCTGCGGGACGTGCACTACAAGGTCTACGAGGTGGCCGCGGCGGTGGGATACGGCGACGCAAGGCACTTCGGCAAGGTGTTCAAGGCCCACACGGGCCGCACCCCGCTGGAGTTCCGGAACATGGTGCTGGAGAACGGGACGTGAGGACAGAGGCGGCCTGCCCGGGTTTACTGTTTTTGTAAACCGGGCAGGCCTTTTTTGTCGTATTGGGGAAAGACAGTGTAGTTTTTGACCATAAATCGTAGCTGAGATACGTTTTTTCTTGG
>DVHW01000149.1 GCA_018711785.1 Candidatus Galloscillospira excrementavium | reverse complement strand
ACCAACTGAGCTACAGAGGCAAATGGCGACGCGGAAGGGACTTGAACCCTCGACCTCCGGCGTGACAGGCCGGCGTTCTAACCAACTGAACTACCGCGCCAGACGGTAAGTCAATGCTCCCGCATGGGAGTGGTGGGAACAACAGGGCTCGAACCTGTGACATCATGCGTGTAAGGCATGCGCTCTACCAGCTGAGCTATGCTCCCCTGTTGCCGCCCTTCTCACGCGGCGAAGGTTATTATACTAAAATGCCGGCTGGATGTCAACACCAATTTCGAACTTTTTCCGTTTTCCGCTCCGGATTCCCCGTGCGCCCGCGGTATGGGCACGCAGGCGCACGGGGCGTACAGGTCAGGGCATCCCCTTCAGCAGCTCCTCCAGCTCCTCCCGGGAGTAGCGGTATACCTTGTCGCAGAACTGGCAGGTGAGCTCCGCCTTTCCCTGCTCCCGGATCATGGCGCTCATCTCCTCCCGCCCCATGCTGATGAGGGCGCGGGTCACCCGGTCCCGGCTGCAGTAGCAGCGGTACTCCACGTCCTGCCGCTCCACGATCTCCAGCTCGAAGTCGGAGAGCACCTGCCGCAGCAGCCCCTCGGCGTCCAGGCCGCTGTGGAGCGCCTCGGTCACCGAGCCCACCCGGGCCACGCTGGCCTCGATGCTGGAGATGACCTCCTCCCCGGCGCCGGGCAGCAGCTGGATGAGGTAGCCCCCCGCGCACAGCACCGACTGGTCGGTGTTAATGAGCACTCCCAGGGCGCAGGCCGAGGGGATCTGCTCGCTCTCCACGAAATAGGTGGTCAGGTCCTCGGCGATCTCCCCGGTCACCAGGGGCACCGTGCCCACATAGGGCTCCTTGAGCCCGATGTCCTTGATGACCGTCAGCGCGCCGATGCCCACCGCGGCCCCCACGTCCAGCTTGCCGCTTTTCTTCCTGGGGGGATCGGCGGCGGGGTTCTGGACATAGCCCCGGGCATTGCCCTCGCTGTCCGACACCGCGGTGATGGTCCCCAGCGGGCCGTTCCCCTTGATCTGAAGGGTCACCGAGCCGTGCTCCTCCTTGAGCTGGTTGCCCATCATGGAGCAGCCCATCAGGGCCCGCCCCAAGGCGGCGGTGGCGGTAGGCAGGGTCTTGTGGATCTGCCGCGCCCGCTCCACCATATCCCGGGCGGTGATCACCGACGCCTTGACCGGCGCCCCCTTGGCCAGCACCCGTATGATCTGATCTGCCATGACAATAACCTCCTGCGTCCCCCGGGCGCGCCGATTGCAAAATTTGTCTTTAGTCCTTCCAGGCGGCGAAAAAGACCCGCTCCTCCCCCTCCCGGGGCGCTCGGAGCCTGCGGTCCCCGCAGACCCGGATGCGGCGGAAGCCGGCCTCCCGCAGAAAACCGGCCAGCTCGCCCAGCTCATAGGCGTACTCCCGGTGGACCTCCTGCCCCCGCTCCCAGAGGCCCCCCGCCCGCCGGCGGAAGATGTCCATGCCGTAGGTGCAGATGCGCCGCTTCTCGGAAAACTCGGCCCGCCAGACGCAGTAGGCGTCCTCGGTCTCGTCCAGGAACACCTGGCCGTCCATCTTCCGGAATTTTTCCGGGGTGTTCACGTCAAAGAGGAACAGTCCCCCCGGCATGAGGAACAGGTGGACCCGCTGAAAGGCCCGCCGGAGGGCGGCGGGCCGGGTCACATAGTTCACGCTGTCCAGGCAGCACACGCAGGCGTCCACTGTGCCGTACAGGTCCAGCTTCTCCATGGACTGGTGGAGAAAAATGGGCCGCTCCCCCGCCACGTCCCGGCACTTCTCGGCCGCCTGGGCGAGCATCTCCTCCGACTGGTCCACCCCGATCATCTCGTAGCCCCGCTCGGCCAGGATGCGCGTCAGGCTCCCCGTGCCGCAGGCCAGGTCCAGCACCGTCCGGATGGGGATGGCGCTGCGGGCAAAGTGCCGCTCCAGATAGTCCGCCCACGCCCGGTAGCGCACATCCGCCGTCAGCTGGTCGTAGCAGCCGGCCAGGAACTCATAGCTCTCCATGTTCCTTTCGCTTCTCCTTTACCCGGGGCAGCACGGTCTGGTAGCCGTCGGCTCCGTAGTTGAGGGAGCGGTTGACCCGGCTGATGGTGGCGCTGCTGGCGCCGGTCCGCTCCAGAATATCGTTGTAGATCATCCCGTCGGACAGCAGCAGGGCCACCTCGAACCGCTGCTCCATGGCCCGCAGCTCGGCCACCGTGCACAGGTCCGAGAAAAACCGCCTGCACTCGTCCAGGTCCTTCAGCTCCAGGATGGTCTCGTAGAGAAGATCGCTCCGCCCCTTGTCCTCTTGCCTGTTCATCGGCCGGATGCCTCCTATCCGCTTTCATAAACTACTGTGTGACAACTGTGTTTTTATTTTACCAGAGGAAAGCGTGAAAGTAAACCTCTTTTCACCTCTTTTTCCGGTTTCCCATAGGATGGGGGGAGGAAACAAGCGCGCAAAGGAGGTCACCCCATGAATGAGCGCAGAGAAGCGGCCGCTCCCCCGCCGGTGGGGGCGGAGGCCTGGAAGCAGACCCTGAAGTACGAGGAGGAGCCCATGCTCTCCCTCGCCCTGCGGTGGCCCACCCTGCCGGACACCGGCGCCGCCCTGCGCCGGGTGGACCGCTGCTGCCGCCGCACGGCCGGGGCCTGGCGGGACCGCTGGACCGGCCCCCTGGCCCGGGAGGCGGCGGCCGCCGCCGCGGCCGCCCGGG
>DVHW01000148.1 GCA_018711785.1 Candidatus Galloscillospira excrementavium | reverse complement strand
CCAGCGAAGCGTTCTATACAGCGCAGCGCTTGACAATTTCAGGCACCAAATCCACATGACAGTCACCTCTGATCAGACATCAGACCCAGATCGGCTTCTTGCTCTGCTCCAGCATTCCATCGTACACAGGCAGGAATACAAGGCACATTGCTTCTGCACACAGAGCAGCCGATAAACAGACGCCGCCTCCCTTTCCGCTGTCCTCTCTCGCTTTTATTTTCACACAGATACACCAAACGTATCAAAAATTGCTGTGAACGGTCACGGCATCGCCCTTCCAAATGGCCCGTTCTCGGTTACAGGGCCTTCATCCTCTAACGATTTGCGGCGGAGAGCGCTTTTCCGCTCTCCGCCGCAGGTCCATTCTGTTTAAGCGCTCACTCCAGCACTTCCAGGCCCAACAGCGCCGCCGCCTGGCGCAGCGGGGCTGAGAGGTCCTCAAAGGCAAACACCTGGTGGCAGCCCAGGGAGGTGCGCAGGTAGCCCTCCGGGTCGTTCCAGCGGACCCGGAGCTGGGTGCGGCAGGTGGGCTCCCGGGGCCCCTCCACCGGCGTGGCCAGCTGGACGGTCATCTGCCCGGTGGCCGAGGAGAAGCGGCAGGCCGTCACCACGCCGTCCATGGGCAGCTCCACCTGGGGGCTGACGCCGATGCCGCTCTCGTGGTGGGAGCGGAGGAGATAGGGGCAGGGAGCGCCCTTGACGCACAGGGGCGCCGTGCAGTGGGAAAAGCTCACGGTTCCGTCCTTCTGAAGGCTGGGATTGGCCATCCATGGCTTGGTGCTGGCCAGCCGCTTCATCAGGAGCATGGTGCAGGCGCTGTCCAGGTCTCCCTCACAGGCCGCCACCTGATCGGCGCTGTCGTTGACGGCGCTCACCCCCAGGCAGGTGGTGGTGCCGGTAGAGAGCAGAGAGAAGCAGGCCACCGCCGCGCCGTCGGCCCCGCGCTCCTCCAGCAGGCGCTCCAGGGCCCGGCCCATCCGCCCCGCCTCCAGCAAATCGGAGGGGGTGGGCTCCCGGATCTCCGACGCGCCCTGCCGGATGGGCGCCAGGAATTCCTCCGCCTCCCGGTCGGAGACCCTGCGGTAGCACTCCTCCAGCGCCCGCTGCTCCACCTGCTCTACCGTCACGCCCAGCAGCTCGGTGTACCGCTTCCAGTCCCGGCTGACGCTGATGACCCAGGGCTCCGGCGCGCCGATCATCAGGAGCTTGGCCTCCCGCAGGCTGCGGCAGGCCTCCGCTACCCGCACGCCCCGCTCCAGTTCCGCCTGGTTCACCGCCAGCAGGGTCCTTCCGCTCCGGCGGAGCACCGCCCAGCAGTCCATCACCGTGGGGGCGGCATTGCAGGCGAGCATTCCGGCCGTACATTCCGGCGGAAAGCAGCCCTCCACATACCCGGCCAGGAGGACGGTGTAGGCGCTCTTCTCCGCGGCGGCGAGGATCATGCTCTGGACCGCTCCGCTCATGGGCACCGCCACCAGCACCCGCCCCGGCGCCACCCGCTCCAGGTCTCCCGGCTCGGTGATCAGGTGCTGCTCCTCCGCCAGGTCCGCCGTTTCCCGGCAGAGGGCGTCGTAGACCTCCCGGAGCTTGTCCTCCTCCTTCCAGTACCGACGGGCCGCAAAGAAACAAAAGACCGCGTGCATCTTCATCGCTGCTCCACTCCTTTTTCGCGCCCACGGGGCGCTTTTTCTCCAGTATAGCGCCCACCCCCCTTTTCCGCAATTCCGTTTTCTGCTACAATGATTCCGAAACGGAATCGGGAGGACACCGCAATGGAACTGCGTCAACTGGAATATGTGCTGGCCGTGGCCCGGGAGGGCAGCTTTACCCGGGCGGCCGAGACCCTTTTTCTCTCCCAGTCCTCCCTCTCCAAGCAGATCCACAAGCTGGAGGTAGAGCTGGGCTGTCCCCTTTTTACCCGGGGGCGGGGTGATGTGGCCCTCACCGAGGCCGGGGAACAGGTGGTCCGGGCCGCGCCCGGCATTTTAGGGACGTGGAATACCCTGTGCGCCAGTCTGGCCCGGCGGGAGCTCACCCTGGCGGTGACGCCGGCATTCTCCCACTACGCCCTGGCGGGGCGGGTAGCCGACTTCTCCCGGGACCACCCTGAGATCCGGCTTCAGATGGCGGAGTGTGAAAACGCCGAGGTGCCCCGGCTCCTCACCACCAGCCGGGCGGAGCTGGCCATCTTCCGCCTGGAGGGGGACCGCACCCTGCGCACCCATGTCCTCTGCACCGACGAGCTGGCCCTTCTGCTCCCCCGGGACCACCCCTGCACGAAGGAGAGCGCGGTCTCCCTGACCCGGTTTCACAGGGAGAGGGTCCTCCTCCTGGGGGGCGGCACGCACCTTCAATCTCTGATCTTCCAGTGCTTTGCCCGGGCCGGGGCGGAACCGGTGGTCTGCTTTGAGGGCTCCAATGCCGACACCATCCGTGAGCTGGTGGCCCAGGGCGCCGGGGCCGCCATTCTGCTGGGACAAGTGGCCCGGAGCCTGGCCCGGCAGGACAGCCGCCTGGCGGCGGTGCCCTTCCTGGAGACCTGCCCGGTGGAATTCGGCCTGGCCGCCCGGCGGGATACATCCCTCTCCCCCCAGGCCCGGGCGCTCTGGCGGTTTCTTACCTCTGCATCTTGACTCTGCCCCCTCCCGAGAAAGGAGGGGGCTTTTTCTGTGTTTTCCCTTCCAGTTTCCTTTGCGTCTGACAGCATTTCCCTCACCGCAGCCGTTTCTTTCGGCGATATGCAAACCTTTTCATAGTCATTTTTGTAAATTGCGCTGAATTTTTTACAACCAGATTGACAATTCAATCACAATCATATAGTAT
>DVHW01000147.1 GCA_018711785.1 Candidatus Galloscillospira excrementavium | reverse complement strand
CCATCGGAGTGGCCCGGAGCACGCTGTGCTCCGGGCCACTTTTGCATAGCAAAACGTTGAAACGCGCCATTTCCCCGTCCCTTCAGGGCAGCTGGAGAGGCGGCGCAGAAACTTCCTGCGCCGCCGGTTCTACCTCTCACCGTGGTGCGCCGGGGCGCGTGAAGTTTCATGGCCGCGAAAATTTTTTGCCGGACCCTATTGACATCGGCAAAAGAGTGAATATAATAACATATGAACAATCGCTCAAACATTAGAGAACAGGAGGCGCCTATGGCAGACACGAGAGAGAACGACGTGGAGCGCTGTGAGTACATCCACGTCCACGAGGACATCGTAAGCAAGGTCAACGAGACCATGCCGGACGATGAGATCCTCTACGACCTGGCCGAGCTGTTCAAGATCTTTGGGGACTCCACCCGCATCAAGATCCTGTATGTGCTCTTTGAGTCGGAGATGTGCGTGTGCGACCTGGCCCAGCTGCTGGGCATGACCCAGAGCGCCATCTCCCACCAGCTGCGCGCCCTGAAGCAGAGCAAGCTGGTCAAGTACCGCCGGGAGGGCAAGACGGTGTTCTACTCCCTGGCCGACGGGCACGTGCGCACCATCCTGGACCAGGGGATGGAGCATATCTCCGAGTGAGGGGTGCGCCAGTTCTTACAATCTATTTTCTCCGGTTTGCGGGAGAGTAGAGGACAGAAGGAGCACACCGGTCAGAAACAGAGCGAAAGGAAGGAACTGGGATGAAAAAGCGTTTTAATCTTGTAGACTTGGACTGTGCCGCCTGTGCGGCCAAGATGGAGGACGCCATCAAGCGCATCGACGGCGTTACCGACGCCTCGGTCAGCTTCATGACCCAGAAGCTGACCCTGGAGGCCGACGAGGGCCGCTTTGACGCCATCCTGGACGAGGTGGTCCGGGTGTGCAAAAAGGTGGAGCCCGACTGCGTTATCCAGCGCTGACCCCGCGGCGGCGGGGCCCGGGGAGCCCCGCCGCCTCAGATTTCCCCCGGGAGGCAAGCATGAACAAGAAGCAGAAGCGGATGCTCATCCGTATCCTCGTGGGCGCGGCGCTGCTCATCGCCGCCGCCCTGCTCCCTACCATCTGGCTGCCGGTGGGGCTGCCCTTCGTGAGTGTGAGCCATGTGGCCCAGGACGGCACCGTGGCCTTCTCCCTGTCCAAGTGGCCCCTCTACCTCATCCCCTATTTTGTCGTGGGCTGGGACATTTTGTGGAAGGCTGTCCGGAACATTGCCCACGGCCAGATTTTTGACGAGAACTTCCTCATGGCCCTGGCCACCGTGGGGGCCTTCGCCACCGGCGAGTACCCCGAGGCGGTGTTCGTCATGCTCTTCTACCAGGTGGGAGAGCTCTTCCAGAGCTACGCGGTGGGCAAGTCCCGCCAGTCCATCGCCAAGCTGATGGACATCCGCCCCGACTGGGCTAACGTGGAACGCTCCGGCCGGCTGGAGCGGGTGGACCCGGAGGAGGTGGCGGTGGGGGATGTCATCGTCATCAAGCCCGGTGAGCGGGTGCCCCTGGACGGCGTGGTGCTGGAGGGCACCTCCAGCCTGGACACCGCCGCCCTCACCGGCGAGTCTCTCCCCCGCCAGGTCGCCGCGGACAGCGACGTGATCTCCGGCTGCATCAACCTGACCGGCCTGCTGCGGGTGCGGGTGACCAAGGCCTTCGGGGAGTCCACGGTGGCCAAGATCCTGGACCTGGTGGAGAACGCCAGCAGCCGCAAGGCCAGGGCGGAGAACTTCATCACCAAGTTCGCCCGGTACTACACCCCTGCGGTGGTGGCCGCCGCCGTGCTGGTGGCGGTCATCACCCCCCTGGTCACGTCGGTGGGCTGGGTGGAGAGCGTCCAGCGGGCCTTCACCTTCCTGGTCATCTCCTGTCCCTGCGCCCTGGTCATCTCGGTGCCCCTCACCTTCTTCGGCGGCATCGGCGGCGCCTCCCGCCAGGGCATCCTGGTGAAGGGCGGCAACTACCTGGAGGTCCTGGCCCAGAGCGAGATCGTGGTCTTTGACAAGACTGGCACCCTCACCAGGGGGGTGTTCAACGTCACCGCTATCCACCCCCAGGAGTGCCCCGAGGGGCGGCTGCTGGAGCTGGCCGCCCTGGCGGAGAGCTACTCCGACCACCCCATCTCCCGCTCCCTGAAGGAGGCCTACGGCCTGCCCCTGGACACCAGCCGGGTGGGCAGGGTGGAGGAGCTGTCCGGCCGGGGGGTGCGGGCAGAGATCGACGGCGCGGTGGTCTGCGCGGGCAACGACAAGCTGATGGACGAGATCGGGGTCACCTGGCACCCCTGCCACAAGGTGGGCACCACCGTCCACGTGGCCATGGACGGGGTGTACATGGGCCACATCGTCATCTCCGATGAGGTCAAGCCCGACGCCCGGGAGGCCATCTCCGCCCTGAAGGCCGCCGGGGTGCGCAGGACCGTCATGCTCACCGGCGATGCCAAGGCCGTGGGCGAGGACGTGGCCCGACAGCTGGGCCTGGACGAGGTGCACACCCAGCTCCTCCCCGCCGACAAGGTGGACCGGGTGGAGGCCCTGCTGCAGGAGAAGAGCCCCAGAGGGGCCCTGGCCTTTGTGGGGGACGGCATCAACGACGCCCCCGTCCTCTCCCGGGCGGACATCGGCATCGCCATGGGGGCCATGGGCTCCGACGCGGCCATCGAGGCCGCCGACGTGGTCCTCATGGATGACAAGCCCTCCAAGATTGCCCTGGCCATCTCCATCGCCCGCAGGACCATCTCCATCGTCAAGCAGAACATCGTCTTTGCCATTGCGGTGAAGGTGCTGGTGCTGCTGCTGACGGCGGCGGGCTACACCTCCATGTGGATGGGCGTGTTCGCCGACGTGGGGGTCATGGTGCTGGCGGTGCTCAACGCCACCCGGGCCCTCCGCACGGCCAAGGGTCCGGCGCAGGCGGAGTGACAGAAGCAGAATAAGCAGACCCGGGAGCCGCGGGCTCTGTTATATAAAAAACGCGCGGGGCAAGCGAAGTTCGCTTGCCCCGCGCTGGCACGCCTGAGAGGATTCGAACCTCCGGCCTGCCGCTTAGGAGGCGGCCGCTCTATCCTGCTGAGCTACAGGCGCGTGTGGGAGATCCGGTGGATAGGATAT
>DVHW01000146.1 GCA_018711785.1 Candidatus Galloscillospira excrementavium | reverse complement strand
GTATTCCAGCCCCTGGAAATGGCCTACAAGCCCAAGCGTATCATCGATTTCCACACCCACCTCGGCGACATCTTCCACGAGAACCAGAACATCACCTTCAAGCGTCCCGGCCTGGTGGCCGATCCCCCCGGTTTTGACGGCTTTGACCCTTTCAAGGATCTGGAGGAGTCCGGCTACACCCGGCCTCTCATCGTCCCCGATGTGGAGGCCCAGAACCGGCTCATTGACGCCGGCCAGGTCCGCATCTGGCAGCGGGCCAATATCTTTACCAGCGGAGATGTGATGGATGCGGCGGGCATCGACTTCATGTGCTCCATGCCCATCATGCCAAATACCTCCTTTGAGGAGGCTCTGGCCGCCTCCAAGCTGGACCCCCGGTTCATCCCCTGGACCTGTCCGGACTTCGATCTGCCCGACGATGAGATGATGGCCAAGCTCAAGCACGACATCGCCTTGGGCGCCAAGGGGCTGAAGATCCACCCCATCATCCAGAATATCTCCATTACCGACAAGCGCTGCGAGGGGCCCATTGAGCTCTTCGGTGACCTGGGCCTGCCCATCACTTACCACTGCGGAGTCAATGACTACTACAAGGCCGACTCCCCCCACCACGCCAAGACCAATCTGGAGTTCGGTGATCTGAAGTACACACTGGAGCTGCTGGATAAGTACCCCGACTATGTGTGGATCCCCGCCCACGGCGGAGGCTCCTGCGGCGGTGAACTGGAGGCTCTGGCCGAGCTGGTGGCCAAAAAGGGCTGCAAGAACGTGTACGTGGAATCCAGCCACCGGGGCGTGGACGGTATGCACCTGATGCTGGAGCTCTTCGGCGAAGACCGCATCATGTTCGCCACCGACTGGCCCTTTGACACCTGCACCTGGATGGTCAAATACGCCGCCGATGCCTTCCAGGACGACCCCATCGTGGCGGATAAGTTCTTCTACCGCAACGCCGCCCGCGTGCTCGGGATGACCTTGTAACTTCTGTATCCGACCCTGTGCCTTATAGCCGGTCTCCGCGCGCCGCTTCCCTGAAGGTGCTCAAAAGGGAAGAGACTTTTATATCGAAGGAGAATACGACATGAAAACACATCGGATCATCGATTTTCACACCCATCTCGGCGACATTTTCCACGAAAATCAGAATATTACGTTCAAAAAAATCGGTAGTGTCAAACACCCCCAGTGCTTCGATCCCTTCCAGGACCTGGAGGAGTCTGGATTTACTCGGCCTCTCATCGTCCCCGACCAGGAGGCCCAGAATATCCTTATCGACGCCGGCCAATACCGCACCTGGGACCGTGGGAGCATCTTTGCCCATCAGGAGATGATGGACGCCTGCGGCGGAAATTACTACATGGTCTCTCTGCCCATCATGCCCAACACCTCCTTCGAGGAGGCCTGGGCCGCCTCTCTGCTGGAGCCGCGCATCATCCCGTTCACCTGCTGTGATTACGGCCTCCCCATTGACCAGATGTTAGCCAAGCTGCAGCAGGATATCGACCACGGTGCCAAGGGTCTGAAGCTCCACCCCATCATCCAAAATGTACCTTTGGATGACGAGCGCACCATCGAGGCGTGTAAACTCTTCGGTGAGCGCGGCCTGCCCATCACCACCCATTGCGGCGTCAACGACTACTACCGTCCCGACTCCCCCCACCTGGCAAAGACCAACCTCAACAACGGCCACATCGACCACATCCTGCGCTGGCTGGAGCGCTTCCCCGACTATATCCTGGTCCCTGCCCACGGCGGCGGCTGCTGCGGCGGAGAGATGGAGATTATGGCCGAGGCTGTCCGGGTCCATGGCTGGAAGAACGTGTATACTGACACCAGCCACCGGGGCGTGGACTACATTCTCAAGGCCATCGAGTTCTTTGGCGAGGACCGGGTCCTCTACGCCACCGACTGGCCCTTTGATACCTGTACCTGCAACCTGAAGTGCCATATCGAGGCTCTGGGGGATAACCCGGACCTGCTGGACAAGATCTTGTACCGCAATGCCGCTCATCTGCTGGGCATGCCCATCTGAGCATATTTGGCCGGGCGGGAAGGGATCTCTCCCGCCCGGCCGTCGCATCCCTGAATTCCATCGAGCAAAGAGGCGAGAGCCTAAACCATTTTCGGATTTCACCAAGGTCCCGCTCCACGGACACCATTTGGCCTTCCAAAATGATTTTAGGAGGTAAGTGTATGAGTACCACTAGCAACGGCCGCAAGTGGCTGATGTTCTTCATCCTGCTGTTCTGCGGCATTACTGTATCCCTGTCTCAGCTGAAGATCTCCCCCCTCATGGGGGAGGTAGCGGCGATGCTCAACGTGAATGAGACCCAGGCCGCTCTGCTGATGAGCCTGTTCACCGTGGCCGGCATCATCCTCTCCATTCCCGGCGCTGCCCTGATGGCCAAGACCGGCAACAAAAACATGCTCCTCATTCTGATGGGCACCCTGGTCATTGGCAACGTGCTGGGCGCTGTCACCAATCATTTCGCCGTAGTCATGTTCTCCCGCATCATCGAGGGCATCTCCTACGCCCTGATCATCACTGTGGGCGTAGACCTCATCAACAGCTGGTTCACCGGCGCCACCGTGGGCACCGCAACGGGTATCTTCAACACCTTTGCCGCGGCGGCCAACTTCATCGGCATGAATGGCGCTGTGGCCATCTACAACGCCACCAATAACCTGAAGGTCCTGTGGTGGATCGTCGCCGCCCTGGCCGCGGTGTGCTTTGTCCTGGTGCTCCTGGTGGTCCGTGTGGACCGGGCTGAGGCCGCCGCCGGAGCCATGGAGAAGACCACCCTGGTTGAGGCCGTCAAGAACCCGCCCCTGCTGCTCACCTGCCTGTCCATGCTGTGCCTGGCCTTCGTGCTCTTCGGCTTCATCACCTGCAATCCCATGCTCTTCGCCTCCTATGGCGTCAGCTCCGCCGACGCGGCGTTCTACTCCAGCCTGAACGGCCTCATCGGCATCCCCGTGTGCATCATCTCCGGTGTGGTGGTGGGTAAGACCGGCAAGCCCTTCCACTTCGCCATCGTGGGCGCGGTGCTCTGCGCCATCATCTGCTTTGCCATGCCCCACCTGGGCGGCGGCAACGTGGCCTGTATCCTCTACGCCCTGGCCACCGGCATTGTCCCCGGCGGCATGATCATGACCTCCATGTTCATCTTCACGCCCCAGCTGGCCAAGCGGCCCGCCCTCATCGGCCTGAGCATGGGTCTGCTGAATACCCTGTACTACATCGGTGTGTTCGCCTGTACCCCTGTCATCACCGCCATGGTGGGCGAAAACCCCACCCCCGCCAACTGGGTGGCGCCCTCCCTGCTGATGGTGGGCTGCTGCGTGGTGGTGCTCCTGTGCTCCATCGCCGCCATGACCATGTCCAAAAAACAGCGCGCCGCGGTCTGACGTCACGGCCCGGAGCGCACTGGGGAGGAGAGGAACACCCTCTCCTCCTCACTCTATTGACAGAAAGGAAGGGACTCCCATGCTGGAACAAAAGGTGACGCTTCTCTTCGGTCCAGGCAAGCTGGGCGAACTGGGACCTCTGGTGGCCGAGAAGGGACACCGGAAGGCTTTTCTGGTCTGTGACCCCGGCATTATCGCCGCCGGTATCCTCGACAAGGTCCGCGCCTCTCTCGCCGCCGCAGGGGTGGACAGCGTAATCTATGACAAGGTAAACCCAGAGCCCTCCCACCGCGTGCCCGACCTGGGCATCGGCGTGTTCCGGGAGAGCGGCTGTGACGTGGTGGTGGGCGTGGGCGGCGGCTCCAGCATGGACTGCGCCAAGTCCATCAACCTTCTGCGCTACAACGAAGGGCCTATTCTCCGCTTCGCCGGTCCCAACGTGCCCATGAATCCCTCTCCCGGCCTGTTCCTGGTAGCTACCACCTCTGGCACCGGCAGCGAGGTGTCCGACGGTCTGGTCATGAGCAGCGATGACGGCATGAAGCACGGCTGTCTGGCGGTCAACGCCATGGCGGAATACGCCATCGTAGACCCGGAGCTGATGGTTTCCATGGACCCAGCCCTCACCGCCGCCACCGGGCTGGATGCCTTCTCCCACGCCTGCGAGGGCTATACCACCAACATCGCCTCCATCGCCACCGACCACCTGGTGGAGGCCGTCATGCGGACCGTGGTGGACTGGCTGCCTGTGGCAGTAAACGACGGCGCCAACGTGGAGGCCCGCGCCCATATGGCGGCGGCCGCCACCCTGGGCGGCTGGATGCTGGTCCAGGCCCACACCAACGCCGGACACTCGGTGGCCCACCTCATCGGCTCCTATTACGGTATTCCCCACGGCGAGGCCTGCGCCTATGCCACGCCGTGGCTGCTGGAGTTCAACGCCCCCGCCCTGCCGGGGAAGGTGCGCTGGATCGGCGAGCTGCTGGGCGCTTCCTTCTCTGGCCGGGAGACCCCGGAAGAGATCGGCGTCAAGGCCCGGGACGCCTTCCTCCACTTCCGGGACAACGTGCTCCACCTCCCGCCCGCCAGCCGGTACACACCCGACCGCAGCCTCTTCCCCAAAGTGGCCCAGGGTATCACAGAGGAAATGTTCCAGATGTTCCAGCCCCGGCCCATGTCGGTCTCCGACGCGCTGGATATCTTGGAACGGATTTTCGCCTGATT
>DVHW01000145.1 GCA_018711785.1 Candidatus Galloscillospira excrementavium | reverse complement strand
ATTGTGTGACTCCGGTTTGGACAATAAAAGTGCGGACCGCCCTGATTGGGACGGTCCGCATACGCAATTCCACGAAACAAGCCGCGCCCGGGCGCGGCAGGACAGGGGGAGAAGGGTACACCTCTCCCTGTTCCATGCCCCGCGGGGCAGAATACGCCTGGGCAGCAAGACGGCCGGACCGGCAGCTCCGTGAAAATGAGTACAACAAAAGGGCCCATCCAAATCAGGATGAGAGCAATCTTTTTATTGTCCCGATTTACCCACGGAATGCCGACATCAAGCCATCCCCCTTCGTTTCTGTTGTGAGGGCAGTATAGCAGAAGGTCCGGGCCCTGTCAAGGCCCGGACCGGAGCGCCGCCCGGCGTTTCGCTCTTGCGGCTTGGCCCGGCAGGCAGTATAATAGGGGCCAGAAACTGCGAAAGGGGTCGTTTTTATGACCGTGGAAGCCCTGCGCTGCGCCCTGCTGGGGGTGTCGGCCTACCGGAACATCACCGCCCAGCCCCTGATGGCCGACGCGGCCGCCCTGCTGGAGGCCCTGTCCCTCGGACGGGGGGAGGAGGCGGTGGAGCGGTACGCCCGGGTGTTCTACGCCCTGCGGCAGGCGGGGTGCCAGGGCCTGGGGGACTGGCTGTGGGACGCCCTGCGCTATGAGGAGGCCCCCTACCCCCTCCTGGCCGAGCGGGGGGAGAGGGACAGCGCGCTGGAATGTGCCGCCCGGCGGGACATCGGGACCTTCCGGGCCCTGGCGGAGCTGGACTGCGGCGAGCTGGTGGCGAAGATGGGAGACCTGCTCCCCGCCGACCTCGCCCCTGTGCTGGAGGGTCTGCCCCGGTGGAGCGCCGGCGCGGAGTTCACCTTTGAGAACCTGACCGAGTTTTACCGCCGGAACGGGGCGGGGCTGTTCGCCCGCTACCGGGCCTTTCTGTGGGAGGGCGGGGCCCTCACCCCGGTGGAGCGGCCCGACTGCTTCGGCGGGGAGGAGCTGCTGGGCTACGAGCGGGAGCGGGAGCAGGTTATCGCCAACACCCGGGCCATGCTGGAGGGGCGGGAGGTCAACAACGTCCTGCTCTACGGCGAGCCGGGCACCGGCAAGTCGGTGACCGTCAAGAGCCTCATCACCGTGCCGGGGTTTGAGGATCTGCGGCTCATTCAGGTGCAGAAGGAGTCCCTGGGGGACATGCCCGAGCTCATCCGCACCCTGGGCCACCGGCGGCAGAAGTTCATCCTCTTCATCGACGACCTGGCCTTTGACCAGGACGACCGGACCTACTCGGTGCTCAAGACCATCCTGGAGGGGGGCCTGGAGCCCCGGCCGGCCAATGTGGCGGTGTACGCCACCTCCAACCGCCGCCACCTGGTGCGGCAGACCTTCTCCGACCGGGCGGGGGATGAGGTGGACCGGAACGAGACCATCAACGAAAAGACCTCCCTGGCCGAGCGGTTCGGCCTGCGGGTGCTCTACCAGACCCTGAACAAGGCCCAGTTTTTGGACATGGTGGAGCAGATGGCCGCCCTGCGGGGCATCGCCATGGACCGGGAGGCCCTGCGCGCCGCGGCGGCCCAGTTCGAGGTGAGACACCCCGGGAAAACGCCCCGGACCGCCCGGCAGTTCATCGCTAGTCTGGGCACCTGACCAGTGGGGAACAAAAAGCGAGGACTTTTTTGCATGGCAAGGGAACTTTTTCGCGGAGGGCTGCGTCCAATACTGCGTTCGAAGGATTCCTGAATCCGAAATACTCAACCGAGAAGGAGTTTTCTGCATTATGAAATGGAACCAAAAATGGACTGCTCTGGCCCTGGCCGGTGTGATGTCTTTGTCCCTGCTGGCGGCCTGCACCCAGACGGGGGGAGAGCTCACCCCGCCCACCACCACCGCGCCGGCCACCGAGGAGCCCTCCGCCACCCCCGCGCCCGACGTGACGGAGGAGCCCGGCGAGAGCCCTGACGCCACCCCGGCCCCCAGCGAGGAGCCGGAGGAGAGCGGCGAGCCCTCCGCCAGCACCCCGCCTTCTTCCAGCCAGCAGCCCGATGAGACCCCGGCCCCCACGCCGGAGCCCACTCCCGATCCTACGCCCGACCCCACCGAGGAGCCCAGTGAAACTCCGGCTCCCAGCGGCGACGCCGCGGTGAGCGACATCTGGGCGGCCATTGAGGCCTCGGCCGAGTTCCCCTCCCTGATGGACGTGAACGACACCATCCTCTCCGACCTCTACGGCATCGACGCCGCCGGCGACCTGGAGGAGTATGTGGCCAAGATGCCCCTGATGAACGTCAGCGCCACCGAGTTCTTCGTGGCCAAGGTGAAGGACGGCCGGATGGACGCGGTGCAGTCCGCCCTGGAGGCGCGCCAGGACTCCCTGGAGGAGCAGTGGTCCAACTACCTGCCCGAGCAGCTGGCCCTGGTGCAGAACTACAAGCTGGTGACAAACGGCAACTACATCCTCTTCTGCATCGCCGAGAACGCCGACCAGGTGGTCGAGATTTTCAACAGCTATACAAAGTAAGCAAATTAGGGTATACTAGAGGAAAACTCTGTATCCGTGCGGGCCTGGCAGGCCTGTCTGCCGGGCCCGCGCCGTCTGAATCTGAACCTGTTCCGGGGGTGGACGAGTGGTCTTTTCCAGTACGCTGTTCATGTTCGTTTATCTGGTGGCCGTCCTGGCCATCTACTATGTGTCACCGCTGAAGTGGCGCAACTTCATCCTGCTGGTGTTCAACCTGATCTTCTACGGCTGGGGAGAACCCTTCTATATTGTGCTGATGGTCTTTACCATCGTCCTGGACTACTTCGCGGGACTGGTGGTGGCCCACTACAAGAGCCGGGGCAACGACCTGGCGGCCCGGTGGGCGGTGGGCATCGCCCTGGTGCTCAACCTGGCCATCCTGTTTTTCTTCAAGTACTGGGACCTGGTGGCCAACACCCTCCAGCACATCGGCATCCCCATGCCGGTGCTGGAGCTTACCCTTCCCATCGGCATCTCCTTCTATACCTTCCAGACCATGACCTACCCGGTGGACATCTACCGGGGGGACGCGGAGCTGCCCAAGAATCTGGTGAGCTTCGGCACCTTCGTCACCCTCTTCCCCCAGCTCATCGCCGGCCCCATCATCAAGTACAAGGAGCTGGCCGACCAGATGAACTACCGCACCCACTCCCCGGAGCAGTTCGCCTCCGGCGTGCAGGTGTTCATGGTGGGCCTGGCCAAGAAGGTGCTGCTGGCCAACAACCTGGGCAGGCTCTGGGACGTGTACCTGGCGACCCCGGTGTCCGAGCTGACGGTGGCCGGGGCTTGGCTGGGGGTGGTGGCCTTTGCCCTCCAGCTCTACTTCGACTTCTCCGGCTACTCCGACATGGCCGTGGGCATGGGGCGGATGCTGGGCTTCGAGTTCCTGCGCAACTTCAACTACCCCTATATCTCCAAGTCCGTCACCGAGTTCTGGCGCCGCTGGCACATCTCCCTGGGCTCCTGGTTCCGGGAGTATATGTATATCCCCCTGGGGGGCAACCGGGTGAGCAAGCCCCGGCTGTACTTCAACCTCTTCCTGGTGTGGGCGGCCACCGGCATCTGGCACGGCGCCAGCTGGAACTTCCTCATCTGGGGGCTCTACTTCGCCGTGCTGGTCATCTTGGAGAAGGCCTTTTTGGGCAAGCTCCTGAAAAAGCTCCCCGCCCTGATCCAGCACATCTACACCCTCTTCCTGGTGCTGGTGAGCTGGGCCATCTTCGCGGTGGAAGACTTCACCCAGATGGGGGGCTACCTGCGGGCCATGTTCGGCATGGCGGAGGGGGGCCTCGCCAACAGCTCGGCCTGGTACTACTTCTACTCCTTCCTGCCCATGATCCTCATCGGCGTCGTTGCCTCCACGCCGCTGGCCGCCAAGCTGTGGAGCAAGCTGCCCGAAAAGGCCATGAAGATCGCCCTGCCTGTGCTCATCCTGGGCGGGCTGGTGTTCTGCACCGCCTACCTGGTGGACGCCACCTACAACCCGTTCCTGTATTTCCGCTTCTGAGGAGGGACATGACATGACCAAGAAATACTGCATCTTCATCACCGCCCTGTTCTGCGCGTTCCTGGCCTTTTTCACGGTGGCGGGGGCCGTCATGCCGGACAGAGAGTTCTCCGAGCAGGAGAACCGGAACCTGCAGCAGCTGCCCACCGTGGACGCCGACGACTTCAAGCTGGCCTGGCCCATGGAGGAGAGCGGCGACTTCTTCACCGGCAAGCTCATGAGCGACTTTGAGAAATACCTCAACGACCAGTTCCCCTTCCGGGACGGCTGGATCACCCTGAAGGCGGCCACCGAGGTGGCCCTGGGCAAGCACGAGAACAACAACGTCTACCTCTGCGACGAGGACACCCTCATCACCCGCTTTGACGAGCCCGACGCCGACCGGGTGAGCACCAACATCAACTACCTCAACATGCTGGTGGCCAACACCGACGTGCCGGTCTACCTCTCCCTCATCCCCGGCCCCAGCCAGATCTGGGCCGACCGCCTGCCCGACGGGGCCCCCAACGCCGACCAGAAGGCCATCATCGACGACATCGCCTCCCGCACCGACGCCATCTTCTACGACACCTACCAGAACCTGTGGGACCACCGGGACGAGGACATCTACTACCGCACCGACCACCACTGGACCAGCCTGGGGGCCTACTACGGCTATGTCTCCCTGATGGAGGCCCTGGGCATGGAGCCGGTGCCCCTGGAGGAGTACACCAAGCAGACCGTGAGCACCGAGTTCTACGGCACCACCTACTCCTCCTCCGGCTTCCGCTGGGTGCGGCCCGACAACATCGACATCTATGTCCCCGACCCCGGCGTGAAGGTGACCTCCTGGTTCACCGGCACCCCGGAGGAGGGCACCCTCTACGCCTGGGACCGGCTGGCGATCAAGGACAAGTACACCTTCTTCATGGGGGGCAACCAGTCCCTGGCGGTCATTGAGAACCCCAATGTGGACGGGCCGAAGATCGCCATTCTCCGGGACTCCTACACCGACTCCCTGGTGCCCTTCCTTACCGCCCACTTCTCCGAGATCCACCTCATCGACCTGCGCTACAACCGCAACAGCGTGCCCCAGTACCTGGAGGAGAACGACATCGACACCTGCGTAATGCTCTACAGCGTGTCCAACTTCGTCACCGATACCAACTTCTTCTCCCTGGCACAGGGCTGACGCTTTCGCTCAAGTGGCTTGCCACTTGAACGAATAGGCCGCGGCGGTCTTCGCGCAAGATTTTGCCCTTGCGGGGGACGGGCAAAACTCACGCTTGCCCGCCGAGAAGTGTTTTTCGCCACGCGCATGTCGCGGCGAAAAACGGACCCCATTTTATTCGCGTCTGCGGACGCGAACTCTGCGAGGCTTTTCCAAAAGCGAAGCGGCCCCGGACGGTATCCGTCCGGGGCCGTATCTTATTCGATTTAGTGCAGCAGGAAGCCCAGCGCCTCCAGGCTCTCCAGCACCCGACGGGAGGTCCCCTCGTCCGGGCAGCGGATGGTGTGCAGGTGGATGCCGCCGGTGAGGTCGGACAGGGGCCTGGCCCCCTCCTGCGCCACCCGGCGGAGAAACTCCGCCACATCGTACCGGGAGCGCAGGCGGAGGGCCCCGGTCAGCTGGCCGTACACCGGGTGCTCCACGCTCACGTCCAGCACCTCGCCCCCGGCGTCCACAATGGCCGTGAGCTCTGCTCCCATCTCCTCCGGAGTGTGGATACAGGCCACCGTGCGCACCACGCCCGCCGGGGCGGGGGCGCAGAGGTACCCCCTGGGCGTGGACAGAATATCCACCCCCGAGGCCCGAAGCAGGGCGATGTCCCCCACCACGATCTGCCGGCTCACCCCAAAGCGCCCGGCCAGGGCGGAGGCGCTGAGGGGATGGTCACTTTCCGCGAGAAGAGATAAGATGGCCTCTCTCCGCTGGACAGAGCGCATACCGGACATAACAGAACCTCCCGCAACAGGCATAGAAGCCCGCTTCCCGCCATACCATAGCGGTATCCCGGCGGGACGGACGGCGCGCCGCAGACGTGCGGCGGGGCCGTTCTAGAGACCATTATAGCACAAAAAGCGGGCCGGAAAAAAGTTTTTGATGAAATTTCCGCGGCCGTATGGTATACTCATCTCTGTATTCGGTAAGGGTTCCAAAGAATTGGAACGATTTTGAAGGAGGAATGATGTTTGAACCCGGACCAACCGATCTGGCCACAGCTTCTGCTCCAGGTGGTCCTGATCGCGCTCAACGCCTTTTTTGCCGCCACGGAATTCGCCGTGGTCTCTCTCAACGAAAACCACCTGCGGCGGGACGCGGAGGAGGGGGATAAAAAGGCGCAGAAACTGCTGAAGATCGTGGAATCCCCCACCCGCTTTCTCTCCACCATCCAGATCGGCATCACCCTGGCCGGCTTCCTGGGCTCCGCCTTCGCGGCGGACAATTTTGCCGGCCGCCTGACCGACTGGGCTGTGGATATTTGGGGCCTGGACGCCGCTGCGGCCGGCGCGGTCAATACCCTCTCCGTGGTAGTTATAACCATTGTCCTGTCCTTCTTTACCCTGGTGTTCGGCGAGCTGGTGCCCAAGCGGGTGGCCATGCGCAAGACCGAACAGGTGGCCCGCTTCTCCTGCGGCGTGGTCTCCGCCCTGGCCCAGGTCATGCGGCCCATCATCTGGCTGCTCACCGTGTCCACCAACGGGGTGCTGCGCCTGCTGCGCATCGACCCCAACGCCCAGGAGGAAGAGGTCTCCGAGGAGGAGATCCGCATGATGGTGGACATCGGCGAGGAGAAGGGTGCCATCGAGCGGGACGAGCGGGATATGATTGAGAATATCTTCGAGTTCAACAACCGCACGGCGGAAGACGTGATGATCCACCGCACCGATGTGGTGATGCTCTGGGTCAACGATACCGATGAGGAGATTGAAAAGACCATCCGGGAAACGGGACTTTCCCGCTATCCGGTCTATGAGGAGGACGCCGACGACATCATTGGCATCCTCAACTCCCGCAACTACTTCCTCAACGCCCGAAACAAGGCCCCCAAACCCCTGCGGGAGCTGCTCCACAGCGCCTATTTCGTGCCCGAGTCAGTGCGGGCCGACGTGCTCTTCCGGGATATGCAGAGCAAGAAGGTACACATGGCCGTCGTGGTGGACGAGTACGGCGGCACCAGCGGCATCGTCACCATGGAGGACCTGCTGGAGGAGATCGTGGGCAACATCTACGACGAGTTCGACCCCCAGGACGAGCAGGAGATCGTCCCGCTGGGGGAGAACCTCTGGCGGGTAGCCGGAACCGCCGAGCTGAAGGAGCTCTCAGAGACTCTGGATATCGAGCTGCCGGAAGACGAGGAGTACGATACCCTGGGCGGGCTGATCTTCGCCCAGCTCTCCGTCATCCCAGAGGATGGCAGCCAGATCGAGCTGGATGTGTACGGCCTGCATATCCGGGTCACTGAACTGGCCGAGCGGCGGGTAGAGTGGGCCCTGGTGTCCAAGCTGCCGCCGGAAGAAGAGAACAAGAAGGAATCCGGCAGCTAATATATACGCTGATAAAAGG
>DVHW01000144.1 GCA_018711785.1 Candidatus Galloscillospira excrementavium | reverse complement strand
GGGTGAACACGCTTCCCCGCTCCAGCTTGTACAGCGAGCCGCCAATCTGCCGCACAGAGGAGGTCTTTGTAGATGGAGACACGGCGATTTCCCTCCCTTGGCGAGGAGGTCTCCCTGCTGGGATACGGCTGCATGCGCTTTCCCACCCTGCCCGGCGGGGAGATCGACGAGCCGCAGGCCGAGGCGCTGCTGGACCGGGCCCTCGCCCTGGGGGTAAACTACTTTGACACCGCCTGGCCCTACCACGACGGGAAGAGCGAGGCCTTTGTGGGCCGGGTGCTGAAAAAGCACCCCCGGGACCGCTTCTTCCTGGCCACCAAGCTCCCCTCCTGGGAGCTGAAGTCCCCCGCCGACCCGGAGCGCATCTTCACCGAGCAGCTGCGCCGCTGCCAGGTGGACTACTTTGACTTCTACCTGGCCCACAACCTGGACGAGGAGCACTACGCCCTCTTTGAGGCGGCGGAGGGCTACGACTTCCTGGCGCGGATGAAGGCGGAGGGGAAGATCCGCCACCTGGGCTTCTCCTTCCACGACACCCCCCGCCACCTGGAGCGGGTGCTGAACGACCACACATGGGATTTCGTGCAGATCCAGCTCAACTACCTGGACTGGGAGCTCCAGGACGCCAAGACCCAGTACGAGCTCATCACCGCCCGGGGCCTGCCGGTGGTGGTGATGGAGCCGGTGCGGGGCGGCGCCCTGGCCACCCTGACGCCGGAGGCCCTCGCCCTGCTCCAGGCCGAGGCGCCGGGCCGGAGCGCCGCGTCCTGGGCCCTGCGGTACGCCGCCTCCCTCCCCGGGGTGATGACGGTGCTCTCCGGCATGTCCAGCCTGGAGCAGGTGGAGGACAACGCGGCGGCCATGACCCCCTTCCAGCCCCTGACCGACCGGGAGCGGGACTGCCTGGACCGGGCCGCCCGGCTCTACCGGGCCAAGGGGGCCATCCCTTGCACCGGCTGCCGCTACTGCATGGACTGCCCCGCCGGGGTGGACATCCCCAGGGTGTTCGCGGCCTACAACGCCTATCTGGTGGACCCCCGGAAGAGCCACTTCCTCAACACCTACGGCTATCTGGGGGAGGAGCACCAGGCCGGCCGCTGCGTCCGCTGCGGCGCCTGCCTGCCCAAGTGCCCTCAGGGGCTGAAGATTCCCGACCTGCTGGCCAAGGTGGACGCCTTCGCCAGGGAGGGCTGAACCGGCACAGGAAGAGCCCCGGCCAGACATCTGGCCGGGGCTCTCCTGTGTATCATGTGTTTACTGCGCCGGGCCGTGGGGGCTCTCTTCCCCCGCGTCCAGGGCCTCCCGCTCCTTCTTCAGCTCCCCGCAGAGCTGGCAGAGGTCCCACTTGGCGTTCTCCGCGGTGACGATGGACTTGTAGACGCTCCGGGGCACCCCCGCCTTCATCATGGCCCGCAGGCCGCCCTCCAGCCGGGCGCCGGTGATGCCGTGAAAGATGAGCATGGCCTCCTCCGGGGGCTGGGCCGGGGCGCTCTCCGTGGCCTTCTCAAAGCCCTGGAGCCCCACCAGCCAGCCCAGCTTCTCCCCCGCGTCGTCCGGGGTGAGCTTCTTCATCCGCAGGCCCTGGATGGCCAGGTTCTGGCGCAGCTTGCCCTCCCAGGCCGCCGGGGCGGGCAGATAGCAGTAGACCGTTCCATTTGCCATGGTAAGTATCCTCCTCTGTTGTTCTGGGTACACCATAACACGCCGGCGGCGTTTGTACAAGCCCTTTTCCATCCAGCGAAACAAAAAAGGGGCGGGACGGCCCGGGCCGTCCCGTCCCTTTTTGCGCTATTTCCGGATGATGCCCCGGTCAAACTCGGTCAGGTACTCCACGCCGTCGGCCTTCACCAGGATGGTGTCGGTCAGGCGGGGCCCGCCCAGCTTGGGCACATAGATGCTGGGCAGCAGCAAATCCACCACCATGTTCTCCTCGATGACCGTGGCGCTGCCCTTGGCGATGATGGGGTAGAACTCGGACTGGCGGATGCCCACGCCGTAGCCGATGTGCTCCATGATCCAGTACTTGCCGTATCCCGCCGCCTCGGCGGAGGCCGCCGCCGCGTCGTAGAGCTCTCCACAGGTGACGCCCGGCCGCAGCGCGGCCACCGTGTCGTCCTGGATCTTGCGCAGGGTCTCGTAGATCTTCACGCACTCCTCCGGCGGCGTGCCCAGAAAGACGGTGCGGCACATCTTGGCCGCGTAGCCGTCCACCGTGGCCCCCAGATGGATGACCACCGGGGCGTTGTCCTCCAGGGGGGTGGCGCCGGCGTAGGGGTGCTTCTGCATCTGCCGGGAGTGGGTGAGCACCTGCATCCGGAAAGGGGAGCCCTGGCTGCCCGCCTTGCCCATGGCGTACTCGGCCTCAGCCAGCACCTCGCACTCGGGCATCCCCGCCCGGACCGAGGCCACGGCGGCGCTCATGCCCGCCTCCAGGGCCTTTCCGGCCCGGCGGATGCGGTCGATCTCCTCCGGGCACTTGACGCTGCGCAGGCGGTAGCACACCGTGGCGATGTCCCCCACCACCATGTCCGGGCAGGCCTCCCGCAGGCACTGATAGTCCTTCAGGCTGATGAAGTAACGGGTAAATCCCACCCGGGGCTTGGCCAAACCCAGGCCGGCCAGCCACCGGGCGGCCCGGATGCTCTGGTTCTCCGCCGGGAAGTAGAAGCCCGTGGTCTTGAGTCCGGTGGCCTCGTGCATGTGACCGGCCTCCAGCCAGATGCAGAAGAGCTCGGCCTCCCCCTCGGCGGGGACGCAGAGCACGCCCCCCTCCAGGTCGGTGACCCCGGCGAAGTAGATGAGGTTCTCCCGGTCGTAGATGAGGGCTGCGTCCAGCTCCAGCTTCTTCAGCTCGGCCTGGAGGGCGGCGATGCGCCCGGGGATGTATTCTTTCATGGAACCGCTCCTTTCTCTTCTCAAGAAAGAGCGCCGGGCACCCCCGCGAGGACGCCCGGCGCTCTTCACGCGGTCAGTTCAACGATAGGATTTTTACGCTTCCCGCTCAGGCTTTCACGGCCTTGGCGGCCTCGTCGTCGGCCTTGAAGTCCTTGCTGTCGCAGATGGCGGAGACCACCACGCCCACCACCAGGGCCCAGAAGGCGGAGCCGATGTTCAGGATGGTGACGCCGGAGGCGCCCACGCACAGGGCGAAGAAGGCGCCGGTCTTGTACTTGCCGGAGCCGAAGCCCTCCTGGAAGGACTGGATGAGCACGTTCATCATGGCCAGGCCCGCCAGCACGTTGACCAGGGAGGTGGGGATGAAGGACACGAAGGCGATGGCGAAGGAGCCCACCACGCCAAAGGCGGCGAAGGTCAGGCCGTTCCAGAAGGAGGCGGCGTAGCGGCCCTCCTTGGGGCCGGCGGCGTCGGAGGAGCAGATGGCGGTCATGGGGCCGGCGATATTGGCGTTGTGGGCGCCCACCAGGCCGGAGATGATGCCGCCGATGCCGGAGGCCACGGTCATGCCGTTGGCGGGCACATTATAGCCCTGGGTCTTGAGCACGCCCATGGCCTGGGCATTCTCGGCGCCGATGACCAGCGCGGCCAGGGGGATGGAGCAGGAGAGGACCAGGTTGGGGTTGAAGTGGGGCACCACGAACTGGGGCGCCACATAGGCCAGCTCGCCGGCGTCGCCGTTGAAGGCCTGGGTGGCGATGGCGGCGATGACGCCCACCACCAGGGCGCCCAGCACGCCGGGGAAGCCCTTGATCAGCCGGGGCAGCACCAGGAAGGCGATCACGGCCAGGCCGCAGACGATCCACATGTCGGTCACGCCGGTGACGATCTGGGTGCCGAATTTCAGCATACAGCCGCCGATCATGCCCATGACGATGGGCAGGGGCAGCCAGCGCATGACCTTGCCGATGAGGCCGGTGCAGCCGATGAGCAGCACAATGACGCCCGCCAGGACGAAGGCGCCGGCGGCCTCATTGAAGGAGTACCCCGCCAGGGCGGTGCCCATCAGGGTGGCGCCGGGGATGGAGTAGGCGCCGGAGATGGGCAGCTTGTAGTACAGGGCCAGGATCATGCCCAGCAGACCGCCGAAGACGTAGATGCCGAAGATCCAGGACACGGTCTCGGCGTGGGTGAAGCCGGCGGCCTCGGAGGCGGCGATGGTCACCAGACAGGGGCCGGTACAGCCGAAGATGGTGGAGATGATAGCGCTGGAGAGGGTGGCGCCGTTGGTGTACTTCATCAGGTCCTTCAGACCGGACTTGAAGCCGGGGCCCTTCTCAAACAGGCGAAACCCGCCCTTCTTGGCCGTGGTGTCAGTAGACATACCAATTTTCTCCTTTTCTCTGGATGAATAGATTTGCAGGGGACAGTCCTCTCCCGGGGTCAGTGGTCCAATACCATGCAGCAACTTTAGGACACACGGATCACTGTGGTATTGGGTCCGTTTGGCCGCAGAACCTTACTTGTGCTCCAGCTTGTCGAGGATGGAGATGTCCACGCCCCGCTGGCGGAACCACTTGGGCATGAGCACCTCGTCCACCTCCTTACTCACCTCGGGGGCTTTGGCGATGAGCAGGTCGGCCAGGGACTCGGAGCAGTTCAGGCCGCCCATGGCGCCGTCGAAGATGATGACCTTGTCGGTGCCGGTGACCTTGTAGGCGAAGTCCATGGCCCCCTCGGTGGTCTTGGCCACCACGGCGTGGGACATATACTCGATGTTCATGGGCTCCATGTCGAACAGGTCGGCCTGCTCCCGGCCCACCACCACGGTGGGGACGTGGTCGGAGAAGAAGGCGGAGGGGTAGCCGGTCCAGGCGTAGTTGTGCACGCACATCTTGATGGCCGGGTTCAGGGGCGGGATGCTGTCCAGGATGGGCTTGCCGTCCCTCTTGTAGAAGGCCTCGGTGTACCAGGTGTAGGGCGGCAGCGGGGTGTCCTCCATGTCGTAGAGGTCCCGGTTGGCGCCGGTGAAGTTGGCGTAGATGACGCCGGCGGAGAACACGTAGGGCACCGGGCAGGGGAAGTCCAGCACGGCGATGCACTCGTCGATCTTGCCGAAGAGGGTCATGACCTTGCCGTAGAGCTGGCAGCCGATAAAGGTGGCCCGGTCGTTCACCGCGTAGAGGTCGTTGTCCGCGTCCACGCCGATGACCCCGTGGGGGCCCACGTTCAGGAAGGAGGCAAAGGCGAACTTGCTCTGGACGAACTTGGACTCGAAGATGGCTCGGGCGGTGAAGTTGGCGGCCCGGGGGCCCAGGTTCTGGTGGTAGGTGGAGCGGGTCTCGATGCGGGCGTAGGACATGCCGAAGGGCTTGACGGCCTTGTCCACCTGGCGGTGGAAGTGGACCTCCCGCACGTCGGTGTGGTGGCAGTGGACGATCCAGTCGGCGTCGTACACCGCCTTGATGCCGTAGAGGGTGCCCACCTCGGTCTCGATGGGGATGCCCTCGTCCACCGGGGCCACGCCGCGGGTCTTGCCGGGGCCGAAGTACTCGTCCAGGCCGTAGCGCTTGATGTACTCCTCGGTCTCCCGGAAGCGCATGCCCACGCCGGCCCGCAGGCGCACGTCCCGGCAGCCGGTCTTTTCGATGATGGCGTCCCGGGTGGCCTTGATGAGGACGGCGTAGGGCTGGCCGCCCAGGAGGGTGAAGCCGTGGTGGGAGGCCAGGATGTTGACGCTCTGGTCCTCCTTGATGAAGCTCATATCCACCTTGCGCAGCTCCTCCATAGCCACCTGGTAGAGCTTGTCGAGGGCGTCCTCCCCGCCGGGGTAGATGACCGGGGGCAGCTCAGGGAAAAGCTCGGTGAGCTGGAGGGAGCACATCCCGGGCAGCTCGGCCACTCTCTTCTTCACCAGAGAGGGGTCGATGCCGTACTGGGAGGGCTTGGGGGCGATGGGCATAATGGGAGCGTGCTTCAGATTCTGATTGGACATGTTCCGTGACCTCCTTTCTCAATCTTCGACGCCGGTGGCGGCGACCTGGTCCAGCAGCTTGCGGTCCTCATCGAAGTAGAATCCGTGGCTGGCGTACTTGGCCTTGACCTCCTCCGGCATGGTCCAGGCGGTGACGGTCTCGCCGTACCACTGCCAGCCGTTGGGGTCGGGCTTGGCCTCGATTCCGGCGGCCTCCAGCAGGCGGAGGATAGGCTGGATGCACTCGATGGTGCAGCCCGTGCGGATGCCGGTACGGGAGGAGATCTTGTCCGGCGTGTCCGCCCCGTCCAGGATGGCGGCGGCCACCTCCTCGGCCCGGACGCCCACACAGTAGCACAGCACCTGCTGGGGATTGAAGTGGGCCTTGGCGCACAGCGCGTCGATCTTCTCCCGGTCAAACTTGCTCACATCCACGCCCACGGTGAAGGGCTCCTCCCGCTTGACCATGGTGATGGCGTGGAACGGGCAGCGGTCGGCACAGTTGGCGCAGCCCCGGCAGTCCGGCTCCGTGACCTTGGCCTTGCGGTCGGTCACATGGATGGCGTAGACCGGGCAGACCTTTTCGCATACCCTGCAGCCCCGGCAGATCTCGGGGTCCACCTGTGCCATGATGGTGACTCTCTTCATGGTTCTCTTCTCTCCTTTTCTAAAAAATCAGGGGAACTGATTTTGCGCGCTTGGTTCTGATATGGGGAAAGGAAGCCGCTTCTGTTCGCTCGTCTCCTCAGCCCTTCTTCTGCTGTTGGGACAGAGCGTAGGCCACATCGGTGATCATATCCTCCTGGCCGCCGACCATGCCCCGCCGGCCCAGCTCCACCAGGATGTCCCGGGGGTTGAGGTGGAACTTCTCCGCCGCCCGGTA
>DVHW01000143.1 GCA_018711785.1 Candidatus Galloscillospira excrementavium | reverse complement strand
CCGGCCTGACTGTCGGGTTGATCGCGGCGGCCCTGGGCCTGGGTGCGGCGGGCGTGGGCATGGTGGGCTGGGGCGGTTTCCTGGCGGTGAGCGGCTTCTCCGCCCTCTTTACGCCGGGTGTCACCACCACTATGGTCTTCGGCGGCTTTGGCCTGCTGTGGGCCGGCGGGGGTGTGCTGGCCCTGGCGGGATGCCTGGCCCTGCTCCGGGTGTGCGGAAAGGCCATCGCCGCCCTGTGGCGGGGCTGCTGCCGGGGAGTGGCCGCCGGCTGGCGCTGGCTGCTGCGCAGAGAGCGGAAGGAGGCGGCGTACGCATGAAGCGCCTTTGCAAATGGCTGCTGGGCATCGGCGGCTTCCTGGCCCTGGCCGGGGCCCTGCTGGCCCTCCAGGGCCGGCTGATGGGGGGCGAGACCCGGGTGACGGTGGACTGGTTCGGACGGCAGCTCACGGTGGAGCCCCTGGGCGCCTATGCCGGGAACCGGCCGAGCGGGACGCCGGACAGCGGGGATACCACGCCCCGCGTCCTGGTGGAGGAGACCCTGGAGCCCCTGCGGGAGATCCGGGTGGACGTGGACCTGGCGGAGGTGTCCATCCTGCCCTCGGACACCTGGAACACCGTGGACGCCGGGGAGACCGCCGGGACCGCCGACGGGCCGTGGGGCCTGGTGCTGGAGTACGGCGGGGACACCCGGCAGCTGGCGTGGAGCTGCGAGGGCGGCGTGCTGGAGGTCTGGGACGAGGGGGACGCGGGCCTGGACCTCTTCGGCACCAGCGGCTCGGCCTCGGTGACGGTCTATGTGCCCCGGGGCGCGGGACTGGAGTACGTGGACGTGCAGGCCGACGTGGGCAGCTGCACCCTGGAGGGCTTCCGGGCGGAGGAGTTGACCCTCACCGCCGACCTGGGCGACGCCTCCCTCACCGACCTGGCCCTGGGTGCGGCCGACCTGACCCTGGACATGGGGGGCGTGACCCTGGACGCGGTGGAGGCGGAGAAGCTGACCGCCGGGCTGGACCTGGGGGACCTGACCGGGACGCTCTCCACCACCGAAGCCCTCACCGCCACCTGTGACATGGGGAGCATCTCCCTGGAGGGCAGCTTTCGGGGGACCACCGACCTGACCGCCGACATGGGGGCCGTGGAACTCTTCTCCGCCCTGCCCCGTGGGGAGTACCGCTATGACCTCTCCGCCGACATGGGGACGGTGACCGTGGACGGCGCCGGCCGGGGACAGAGCGTCCAGGCCGGGGACGGGGCGAACGAGTTGACCGTCCGGTGCGGCATGGGGGACGTTGCCGTGGCCTTCGGCCCGGCGGCGAACACCGGGGACACGGCCGTGGAGTCCGGCGATGTGGCATCCGCCGGGCTCGAGCTTGCGCCGGCGGACAGCCCGTGGTAAAATCGTCCCCAAAGGGGGGAGCGCCGTGTATTGGGTCTATATCCTCCGGTGTGCCGACGGCACCCTCTACGCCGGCATCACAAACGACCTGCCCCGCCGCCTGGCCGCCCACAACGCCGGCCGGGGGGCCAAGTACACCCGGGGCCGGGGGCCGGTGGAGCTGGTGTACCGGGAGGCCTGCCCGGACAAGTCCGCCGCCCTCCGGCGGGAGCGGGCCGTGAAGGCCCTGCGCCGGGCGGAGAAGCTCTCCCTCATCGCCCGGGGCACATCGGAATCATAGAAGTGCAAGAGCGCCCCCGCTGCCGGTCTGGCAGCGGGGGCGCGCTTTTGATCTCTATTTGTCACAGGGGGACGGCCTCGATGCCGCCGGGGCCTTCGGTGATGCCGTAAAAGGCGTACTGCCCCTCCGGCAGGGCGGAGAGGGCGGCGCGGGCGGCGGCCAGGTGGCCGGGGTCAAAGCGGATGGAGATGCCGCAGCCCCGGGAGATCTCCCGCAGCACCGGCATGGTGAGGAAGGGGCACACCCCCTTCAGCAGGCGCTGGGCGGTGATGGCGGCGTGGGTGCTGACAAACACGGCGGCGCAGTAGTCCATCACACCGTAATGACTTTGGCAGCGGCCTGCATCTGGGAGAGGATGTCGTACATATTGCTCACCGTGCCCACCATCAGCTGGTCGGTGAGGCCGTAGAAGTTCAGGCAGGTGCCGCACACCAGCACCTGCACCCCCTTGGCCTGGAGGGCCTTCAGGTGCTCCGCCACCTGCTCGTCCCCGGCGGGGAGCTTGACCCCGGCGTTCATGAAGAGGACGGACTGGGGCAGGTCGTCGGACTGGGCCAGGGTGTAGAAGAACATCCGCATCAGGTTGCCCCCCAGCTCCCGGTCCCCGGAGCCGATGATGTCCCGGCCCACAAAGACGGTGTAGTGCCGGCTGGGGGCGGGGAGGGGGGAGTCCACCTCGGCCTCGCAGGCGGGGCAGGCCGCCCCGGCGCGGGCAAAGTCCAGGGAGTAGGCCCCGTCCCCCTCCCGGACCGAGACAGTGAAGCCCTGGTTGCCGGCCAGCCGCTTCAGATTCTCCACGGCGGTGGTGTTGTCCACCTGGATGGTAAAGGCGTCGGCCCCATCCGAGATGGCCTGCTTGGCCAGGATGACCGGGATGGGGCAGGCCTTGCCCTTGGCGTCGATGAGTTTCACGGAACAGACCTCCTTACTTTAGTGAATGCGGCCCGGGCGGCGCTGCCGCCCGGGGGCGTGTTACAGGCTCTTGTAGGGCACCACGGCCTCCAGCGCGGGGAGGAGGCCAATCTTGCTGGGGTTCTGGCCGGGCAGGCAGTAGATGTCGTGGCCGGGGTACTGGTTGCCCTCCACCAACACCGGGCCGTCGGGGGTGACGGCGATGTCCCACCCCACGTACCGCACCGAGGGAACCACCTGGGCGGCGGCCTGGGCCAGCTCCAGGACCTGGGGCCACAGGGGGAGCTGATAGCCCTGGAATTGCACCCCGGTCACCGGGTGGCGGTCGTAGAGGGTGCCGGCCTTATCCCGGGCGGCGCAGAGGATGACCCCGGTGTCCCTGTCCACCGGCACCGCCATGCCGCCGTTGTTGAAGTTGTCCACCGGGCGCGCCCCGTTGCCCACCCGCAGGTAGGCGGCCACCACGTGGGCCCTTCCGTCCTTGAGGATGGTCACCAGGCGGATGGTGTTGATGGACCCGGGCCAGAGGGCGTTCAGGTCCTCATGCTGGGGGATGACCTCCTCCAGCAGGGTCTGGCCGTTCTCCCGGAGCTTGGAGAGCAGGGCCGCCCAGTCCTCCACCTCGCCGGCCTGGAAGATCTCCACCCCGTCGCCGTGGGTGCCGTCCCGGGGCTTGACCAGGAAGCGGTCCAGCTCCTCCCCCGTGGAGCGGAACTCCTCCACCGTGCAGCTGGCCAGGTCCAGCCACTTCCGCTTCACAAAGGGGGCGAAGCGGGCGAGGAACTCCGGCTTCACGTCGAACACGTCCCACTCCCTGCGGTCGTTGAGGGCGGCCACATAGCGGTTGTTCTTGCCCCGGGTGAGGACGGTGGCGCGCTGGGCGCCGTTCAGGTCCCAGAAGTGGAACAGAGCGTAGTCCAGGTAACCGGCCTGGTACTTGAAGCCGCACCAGACCATGTCACAGAAGATAAAGGGGGTGGGGCGGCCGGACTCCTTTGCCACCCGGCGGGCGGTCTCCCGCATCCGTTTGGTGTCCATGCCGCGAATGAGATTCCAAAGTCCCATGCCGGGCCTCCTTGTGTTCGTCAGAAATGGGGCGGTGCGGCCCCTGCCGCACGGAGAAACCGCGCGCGGTTTCTCTCATAAAAGG
>DVHW01000142.1 GCA_018711785.1 Candidatus Galloscillospira excrementavium | reverse complement strand
ACCCCCTGCCGATTTTGCCATTTTCCTGTACTTCGTGGTTTCTTCTTGCTTTTTTTGTAAAATCGTCGTATTCTTTTTGTATGTTTTCGGTCAACTCTGCAAAAGGAACGACTGTGATGAATGGACTTCTCTCCCCTCCCCCTGCGACACGCCCCATCCCCCGTTTTCCTCTGGCCCTCTGGAAGCGGGGCGTACTGATTGCCGCGGCGGCCTTCCTGGCCGCGCTGGCCGGGCTCCTGCTCTACGGCCGCTACCCCTGGTGGCTGTGCGTCCTGGGCGCCGGCGCCCTGGCCGTGGTCATCCCCCTCCGCCTCCAAGTGGGGGAGCGGGCCGGGGTGTGGCTGTCCCGTCTGTGCTTTCTCTGCTACCCCTTTTTCGGCTACTGCCTCGTGGAGATCCTCAACGGCCACAACCCCCTCACCGACTTCTCGCCCCTCTATCTGGCCCTAAACCTGGCCTTCTACTACCTCATTGCCCTGCTTCTCTATCTCATCGCCGGGCGGGCCAAGCTCTCCGCCGGTTTGTCCCTGGGGCTGTTCTGGTTCATCGGTCTGGCCAACCGGTATGTCTACAACTTCCGGGGCCGGGCCATCCTCCCCGGGGATCTGCTCTCCCTGGGCACGGCCGCCAACGTGGCCGCCAATTACGACTACACCCCCTCGGCCGCCCAGCTGGGCACCGGGCTCATCTGCCTGGTGCTGATCCTGGCCCTGCTCATCCCGCCCCGGCAGAAGGGCCGCGCCCGGCTCCGCCTGCGCTCCGCCCTGCCGGTGGGGCTGGCCTGCCTGGTCTTTGTGGGCGGGTTTTTCTTCACCTCCATCCTCTCCGACCGGAACATCAAGCCCTCCACCTGGGACACCCGGGCCGACGGCTTTGCCCTCCACTTCGCCCTGTGCCTCTACTATTCCCGGACCGAGCCCCCGGAGGGCTACTCCCAGGAGGCGCTGGCCGCCCTCGCCGGCGGGGCCTCCGGCGACGTGCCCGCCATGGGGGACGGGGCGGCGGACACCACCCCGGTCAACATCATCGTGGTGATGAACGAGGCCTTCTCCGACCTCTCGGTCCTGGGGGAGCTGGAGACCAACCAGGACCCCCTCCCCTTCTTCCACTCCCTCACCGAGAACACGGTGCGGGGCACGGCCTATGTCTCGGTGTTCGGCGGCACCACCGCCAACTCGGAGTATGAGTTCCTCACCGGCCACACCACCGCCTTCTTCTCCCCCGGCACCATCCCCTACCAGATGTACGTCAAGCCGGACTCGGCCTCCCTGGTGGGGCAGATGGATGACCTGGGCTACCGGACCATCGCCATGCACCCCTTCTACGCCTCGGGCTGGAACCGGCCCACGGTGTACGCCGACTTCGGCTTTGACGAGGTGCTGTTCTACGACTCCTTCCAGAACCTCAGCTACGTCCGCTCCTACATCTCCGACCAGGCCGACTACGAGAATATCGTCCGGCTCTACGAGGAGAAGGAGCCGGGGGAGAAGCTGTTCTTCTTCAACGTGACCATGCAGAACCACAGCTCCTACGACCAGCCCTGGGACAACCTGCCCCGGGAGGTGTGGCTCACCGGGGACAAGGAGGGCCTCTATCCCACGGTGGACCAGTACCTCTCCCTCCTCTACCAGAGCGACCGGGCCCTGGAGTACCTGGTGGACTACTTCTCCCAGGCGGAGGAGCCCACCCTGCTCCTGGTGTTCGGGGACCACCAGCCCCAGGTCTACGGCACCTTCTACCAGGACATGCTGGGCACCGACCTCTCCGCCGCCGATGCCCAGAAGAAGCAGGCCGTCCCCTTCCTGATCTGGGCCAATTATGACATTCAGGAGCGCTCCGGCCTCCAGCTCTCCCTCAACTACCTCTCCTCCCTGCTGGTGGAGACCGCCGGCCTGCCCCAGACCGGGTACCAGCGGTTCCTCGCCGGGCTGTGGGAGGAACTGCCGGTGGTCAACGCCGTGGGCTACCTGGACGGGGACGGCACCTGGGCCTACGACCCCTCCGGCCTGTCCCAGGCCGCCCAGGCGGCCATCCTGGACTACCAGATGCTCCAGTACAACGAGGTCTTTGACCGCCGCAGCAACCTCCTGCCCAGTTTCTTCACCCTTCCCTAACAAAACAGGGTGCCGCCCACCGGGCGGCACCCTGTTTTGTTCTCCAAACGGTCTCACCGAGTTCGCGGCGCGCACGCCGCGAATAAAATGTAAATCCGTTTTCCGCCGCGACATGTGCGTGGCGGAAAACACTTCTCGGCGTGCAAGTGTAAGTTTTGTCCGTCCCCCGCAAGGACAAAATCTTGCGCGCGCACGCCGCAACTCCACTCGAACAAGTGCTTGCACTTGTTCGACGCTCACTCCAGTAGGTCCGGCCCCTCCAGGTCCATCTGCCGCTTCCGGGCGGCGGAGTAGGCCAGCTTCTCCGAGAGGAGCTTCAGATCCCCGGAGCGCACCGCCTCCCGGTAGGCGTGGAGGTTCTCCTCCAGCTCCCCCAGGGCCTTGTCCAGGGCGGGGGCGTTCATGGAGAAGAGCTGGGTCCACAGGGACACGTCCAGGGCCGCCACCCGGGTGCACCCCCGGAAGGAGCTGCCCTCAAAGCCCTTGCAGGTGAAGAGCATGGGGTCGTCGCACACTGAGACAGCGATAATGTGCATCATCTGGCTGGTGTAGGCCAGGATGGCGTCGTGCTCCTCCGGGGTGGTGACCACCACGTCCTTGCAGCCGATATAGCCGGCGATGCGGCGCATCAGGGCCATGTGCTCCTCCGTGCTGGTCTCCCGGGGGGTGAGGATGAAGTGGGACTGGAGGAACATCTCGGCAAAGGCGTGCTCGATGCCGGAGAACTCGGTGCCCGCCATGGGGTGGCAGCCGATGAAGTCCACCCCCTCGGGCAGCACCCGGGACGCCTCCAGGATGGCGGTCTTGACGCCGCACACGTCGGTGACCAGGCAGCCCGGCTTGAAGTCCCCCCGGTGCTCGCTGAGAAACTGGACGATGCCCCTGGGGTGGAGGCAGAGGAACACCACGTCGGCCCGGGGCAGGACCTCCAGGGCGTCGTCGGTGACCGTGTCCCCCACGCCGTGCTCCCGGGCAAAGCGCAGGGTGGGCTGGGACACGTCCACCCCCGCGATCTCATACCCCTCGAACCCCTTCAGCGCCAGGGCCAGGGACCCGCCGATCAGGCCCAGGCCGATGACGGCGATGGTCTTGTCCGCCATGTCGCGCCCTCCCCTCACAGCGTCCGGCCCACGCACTCGGCCAGCCGGGCGAGCTTGGGCATCAGGGCGGCAAAGTCGTCGGGGGTGATGGACTGGGCCCCGTCGCACAGGGCGTTCTTGGGGTCGTTGTGGACCTCGATGATGAGCCCGTCCGCCCCGGCGGCCACCGCCGCCAGACTCATCCGCTCCACCATCCAGGCCTTGCCGCAGGCGTGGGAGGGGTCCACCACCACCGGCAGGTGGGACTGCCGCTTCACCGCCAGCACCGCGGAGAGGTCCAGGGTATTGCGGGTGTAGGTCTCAAAGGTGCGGATGCCCCGCTCGCAGAGGATGACGTTGGGGTTGCCGCCGGCCATGATGTACTCGGCGGACATGAGCCACTCCTCCACCGTGGAGCTCAGGCCCCGCTTGAGGAGGATGGGCTTGGACATCTTCCCCACCTTTTTCAGCAGGTCGAAGTTCTGCATGTTCCGGGCGCCGATCTGCACCACGTCCACCTTCTCCTCGAAGAGGGGGATCTGGTCCGGGCTCATCAGCTCGGTGACGATGGGCAGGCCGGTCTCCTCCTTGGCCTCCAGCAGCAGGTCGATGCCCTGGGTGCCCATGCCCTGGAAAGCGTAAGGGGAGGTGCGGGGCTTGTAGGCGCCGCCCCGCAGGGCGGCGGCCCCCGCCGCCTTCACCGCCCGGGCCACGCCGGTGATCTGTGCCTCACTCTCCACCGAGCAGGGGCCGGCGATGACCGCCAGCCGCCTCCCGCCGATGGCCACCCCGTCCCCGATGGAGATGACCGAGTCGTCCGGGTGGTACTTGCGGTTGGCCTTCTTGTAGGGCTCGGTGACCCGCATCACTCGCTCCACGCCGGGCAGCTGGGAGAGCTTCTCCTCGTCCAGCCTCCCCGCGTCGCCCTCAGCGCCCAGAATGGTGGTCTCGGTGCCCTGGGACACCATGACCTTGACGCCGCCCTGCTCCATGTTTCGGATGGCTTCCTCCAGCTGGCTCTGGGTAAAGCCCGGTTTCATAATAACGACCATATCGTTTCTCCCTTCCGCCGTGTTCCGGCCTGTTCACCATGTTCCGTCCGGGGACACAAAACTTCATGCGCTTTAGCGCACCACGATGAAAGACAAAACCAGCGGCGCATGAAGTTTTTGCGCATCATTTCCGGTTGCCCCGAAGGGGCGAGGAAATGGCGTATCCCTAAGTTTTGCTATGCCTTTGCATAGCAAAAACGCGGCAGCCCATTCGGACTGCCGCGAGTGTTCCGCTCCCCGTTTGTCGGGAGGTCCTCTTTCCGGCTCCGGTTATGGGCGTGCAAACAGACCGCTGCCATAATAGTAGCGGTAAGCGCAGTATCCATAACCGAAGAACTTGCCCATGGAACGTGACCTCTTTCTCTGTTGGTGGCTTTACTTTACCTCGTTTTGGTGCTAAAGTCAAGAAAAACTTTTCTGCCCCAGCGGACGGCCGCCTTCAAGCGTGTTCCTGCGCCTTGTGCGCCATTTCCCTCATTTTGCACTTGAAATCCTACTGGGTGAGTTGTATTATAAGTGAGAAAGACCACTTGCACGAGGTGATGAGCTTGAAAATTTCCACCAAGGGCCGCTACGCCCTGCGGCTGATGCTGGACCTGGCCCTTCAGGCGCCCGACCGCACGGTGCCCCTGCGGGATGTGGCCGAGCGGCAGGAGATCTCGGATAAATACCTGGAACAGATCGTGACCCAGCTCTCCCGGGGCGGCTTGGTGCGCAGTGTCCGGGGCGCCGGCGGCGGCTATCTGCTGACCCGTCAGCCCGGGGAGTACACGGTGGGCGAGATCCTCCGCCAGCTGGAGGGCAACCTGGCGCCGGTGAGCTGTGTCTCCGGCGGCGACTGCTGCCAGCGGGCGGACAAGTGCGTCACCCTGGAGGTCTGGCAGAAGATCCAGGCCGCTGTGGACGGGGTGGTGGACCACATCACCCTCCAGGACCTGGTGGACCGCTACCACGAGAAAAACTCCCGGCCGTAAAAAAGCAGCAGCGGCCCCCGCGCATTCTGCGCGGGGG
>DVHW01000141.1 GCA_018711785.1 Candidatus Galloscillospira excrementavium | reverse complement strand
GTGCATCGGCGGCGGCATGGGCGTTGCCACCATCTTCGAGAAGTGCTGAGTTAGAATTCCTGTGTAAGACAAAGAGCGCCGGCCCCCTGTGGGGGCCGGCGCTCTTGTCTGTTGTTCAGGTCAGTCCTCTTTGCCCACGAACTTGTGGGCCTCGTTGACCGCCTTCTCCACCGCGTTGAGGATGTTCTGGTAGCCGGTGCAGCGGCACAGGTGGCCGGAGATGAGCTTGCGCAGCTCGTCCCGGGTATACTGCTTGCCGCTGCCCACGATCTCCACCGCGGACATGATGATGCCCGGCGTGCAGAAGCCGCACTGGACCGCGGCCTCCTCCACAAAGGCCTTCTGGATGGGAGAGAGCTCCCCGTTCTCGTTCTGGAGCCCCTCCACGGTGAGGATGGTCTTGCCGTCGGCCCAGACCGAGAGGTAGATGCAGGAGTCGATGGCCTCTCCGTCCACCAGGACGGTGCAGGCGCCGCACTCCCCCACCTCGCAGCCCTTCTTCACGCTGGTCAGGCCCAGCCGCTCCCGCAGGGTGTCGGCCAGGGACTCCCGGGGGTCCACCGCCACCTCCACCGGCTTGTTGTTCACCGTCAGGTGCAGGATCTCCATCACAGCGCAGCACCTCCTTTCCTGGCCGCCTCGGCCAGCGCCCGGCCGGAGAGCTCCTTCACCAGCTGCACGCGGTACTCCTTGGAGGCCCGCCAGCTGGTGCGGGGATTCACGTCGGCCAAGGCCGCCGGCCCGATCTGCTCCACCGCCTGGGCGATGGGCAGGCCCCGGACCGCCGCCTCGGCGCTGTGGGCGCGCATGGGCACCGGCCCGGCCACGCCGAAGGCCAGGGACACGTCGTCCACCGTCTTTTTGTCCTCCGACAGCTTCACCAGGCAGCTCACCCCCAGGGTGGCGATGTCCATGGCGTTGCGCTGGGCGTACTTGATATAGTGGCCGGTGTAGCCGGCGTAGTTGTCATAGGGGATGATGATTTTCACCAGCACCTCGTAGGGGGCCAGGGCCACCTTGCCCACCCCCAGGTACCACTCCGAGATGGGCACGTCCCGCTCCCCCTTGGGGCCCCGCACCCGGAGCACCGCGTCCAGCGCCACCAGAGTGGAGGCGGTGTCCGCCGAGGTGATGCCGTTGCACACGTTGCCGCCGATGGTGCCGGCCGCCCGCAGCTGGGGCCCGCCGGCGGTGTCCGCCGCCTCCCCCAGCACGGGGACAGTGGCCCGGATGACCTCCGAGAAGGTCACGTTGCGGAAGGTGGACAGGGGGCCGATCTCCACGTCCCCGTTTTCGTTCCGGGTGATGCCCTTGAGCTCGGGCAGGTCGTGGATGGAGACCAGCCGGCACCCGGCCAGCTTGCCCTCCCGCACCTTGATGAGCACGTCGGTGCCCCCGGCGATGACGAGGGCCGAGGGGTCGGCCTGGAGGGCGGCGATGGCGTCGGCCACCGATTTCGCCCGGTAAATGGACTCAATATCGTACATGGTTTCGCCCTCCTTTTACGCCTGGATGAGGCCGGCGGCGGTAAACCGCTCCACCAGCTTCTGGGGATTCAGGGGCAGGTCGTTCACCGCCACGCCGGTGGCCTGGAGCAGGGCGTTGCGCACCGCCGGGGCCACCGGGATGGCCGGCGGCTCGCCCAGGGCCTTGTTGCCGAAGGGGCCGGAGGGGTCGTCGGTCTCCACGAAGAGGGCGGTGAGCTCCGGCGTGTCCATGGACGTGGGCAGCTTGTAGTCCAGCAGGTTGCCGTTGAGGAGCCGGCCGGTCCTGGGGTCGAACTTCATCTCCTCGCTCAGGGCGTACCCCAGGCCCATGCTCATGCCGCCGTGGACCTGGGCCTCGGCCAGCTTGGGGTTGATGAGCTTGCCCGAGTCGTGGACATTGACGACGCGCAGCACCTTCACCTTGCCCAGGGGGATGTCCACCTCCACCTCGGCGAAGCAGGCGCCGAAGGCAAAGGTGTTGTCCTTGCAGTGGTTGGTGCACTCGGCGGTCAGGTGGACCGAGTGGTCCAGGGAGTAGAAGGCGGTCATGGCCAGCTCACTCAGGGGGAGCAGGGCCTCGCGGCTGCCCAGGTCCACCACGTCCCGGCCCTGGATGTCCAGGCCCTTGGGGTCCCGGGAGAGCATCTCCCCGGCGTAGTCCAGAATCTTCTCCTTGAGCATCCCGCCGCACTTCTTGATGGCCATGCCGGTGACATAGGTCTGGCGGGAGGCGTAGGCCCCGGTGTCGAAGGGGGCCACGTCGGTGTCTTGGAAGGAAATGATATGTACGTCCTCGGTGGGGATGCCCACCGCCTCGGCCGCCATCTGGGAGAACACGGTGTCCCCGCCCTGGCCGATCTCGGTGGCCCCCAGGTGGAGCTGGAGGGTGCCGTCCTGGTTCAGGACCATCCGGGCCGAGGCGGTCTCCAGGGAGATGGGGTACACGCCGGTCTTGTAGGAGAACACCGCCATGCCCACCCCCCGGCGGACCGGGCCGGTCTGGTTCTGGTACTTCTCCCGCAGCTCCTTCCAGCCGATGAAGTCCGCCCCCTTCTCCATGCACTCGGCCAGGCCGGTGGAGTAGCAGGTGATGCCGTTGGTGGGGTCCACATACCCCAGGGGCATGATGTTCTTGAGGCGGAATTCATAGGGGTCCCAGCCCATCTGCCGGGCCACGTCGTCCATGAAGCACTCCACGGCGAAGTCCCCCTGGGGGATGCCGTAGCCCCGCATGGCGCCGGGGGAGGAGAGATTGGTATACACCGTATAGGCGTCCGCCCGGTGGGCCATGGCGTCGGGATAGAGCTGGCGTATGCCGGTGACGGTGTTGGCCACGATGGAGTGGCCGTGGGAGGCGTACCCCCCCTGGTTGGACACCGCCTTGGTCTCCCGGGCCATGATGCGCATGTCGTCCCGGATGGCGGCCTTGATGTCGATGGCGATGGCGTGGCGGGAGCGGGTGTTCTGGAAGGTCTCCTCCCGGGACACGTCCAGCTTCACGCACCGGCCCCCCACCTGGGTGGTGAGCCAGGCGTTGAGGGGCTCGTAGAGGACCTCCTGCTTGTTGCCGAAGCCGCCGCCGATGTAGGGCTTGATGACCCGCACCTTGCCCCAGGGGATGCCCAGGGCCTGGCCGATGACCCGGCGGACGATGTGGGGGATCTGGGTGGAGGAGACCACCGTGATGCGCTCCCCCTGCATATAGGCGTAGGAGATGGGGTTCTCGATGTGGCAGTGCTGGACCTGCTGGGTCTCGTAGTGCCCCTCGAAGTGCCGGAACTCGGGCATGGAGAACACCTCGTCCGCGTCCTTCACCCCGGTGCCGGGCTCCACCACGTTCACGGTGGTGTGCTTGAGGATGTTGTCCGGGTGCTCGTCGTGGATGGGGGTGGCGCCGGGGGCCATAGCCTGCTCGGTGGTGAGGATGGGGGGCAGCTCCTCGTACTCCACCCGGATGAGCTTCAGCGCCCGCTCGGCAGTGACGGCATCCTCCGCCACCACGGCGGCGATGTCGTCCCCGTAGATGCGCACCCGCCGGGTGAGCAGCATCCGGTCGGACACGTCCTGGTGGGCCTCCTCCACGCTCCAGGGGTGGCCCGGGGTGGGGAACTGGATGTCCGGCACGTCAAAGCAGGTCAGCACCTTCACCACACCGGGCAGGGCCTGGGCCTCCGCTGTGTCCATGGCTTTCACCCAGCCGTTGGCGATGGTGCTGTGGAGCACCTTGGCCACCAGCATGGGGCCCTCGTGGAAATCGTCGGTGTACTTGGCGCGGCCGGTCACCTTGTCCGCCGCGTCCACACGGAAGATACTTCTTCCGACTTCCATGGGAAACACCTCCTCTGTGTCATCCATTATACTACTTTTTGTCCAATTGCGAAAGGACATTTGTCGCAAACCCTGTGGGATTTGCCCTCTGTTCCCCTCCATCATACTGACTGTGCCGCCGTCTGTCAATGGACGGGCCAAATTTTGTGAGAATGGCTGAAACTTTTTGGTTTTTCCTTGCTTTCTCCCCGGACTGTGTTATGATGAAAGCGGAAAAACCATGGAAAGGGGGCTTGTGCCATGCTGGACCCACAGCGGCTGGCGCTGCTCAAACAGATGGCCCACGGCATCGCCGTGCAGTTCGGCCCGTCCTGCGAGGTGGTCATCCACGACCTGACCACCGGCGATCTGGAGCACACGGTGGTCCACGTGGAACACGGCGCGGTCTCAGGCCGGAAGGTGGGGGACGGCCCCTCCCACGTGGTGCTGGAGGCCCGGAAGGCCACACCTCCCCCGGCGGAGGACCACCTGGCCTATCTGACCCGCACCCCGGGGGGCAAGGTCCTCAAGTCCTCCACCCTGTACATCCGGGACGGGGAGGGTAAGGTGGAGGCGGTGTTCTCCATCAACTTCGACGTGTCCGCCCTTCTGGCGGCGGAGAGCGCGGTGCGGGACCTGGCCGCCCCCCGGGAGGAGGCCCAGGGGGAGCCCACCCGCATCACCAAAAACGTGGCCGACCTGCTGGACGACCTGCTGCGGGAGTCAGCGGAGCGCATCGGCAAGCCGGTGGCCCTCATGGACCGGGAGGACAAGATCCGGGCCATCCGTTTCCTCTCCGACGCCGGGGCTCTGCTCATCACCAAGGCGGGGGACAAGATCGCCAAGTACTTCGGCATCTCCAAATTCACCCTGTACAGCTATCTGGACGAGAATAAATAAGGAGGGTTTCCCATGATCGATCTCACCATCCACCGCGACTCCCTTTCCCGCAACATCGCCGCCGCCCGGGAGAAGGGCATCGTTATCCCCACCTACGAGCAGATGAAGCACCCCCAGACCATCCCAGAGCCCATCCGGGCCCGGCTGAAGACGGTGGGCATGTGGGACGTGGACCCGCTGAACCTGTTCCGGGTCACCTGGAAAAACGAGCCCAGGGCCCAGGGGGCCGGATTCCAGGACGTGCCCAACTACGTGGAGCTGCCCCCCGCCCTCACCGGCGTGCCCTGCCGCATCCTGGCCATGGCGGGCAAGTGGTTCCCCACCGGCTGCCACAAGGTGGGGGCCTCCTTCGGCTGCCTGGTGCCCCGGCTGGTCACCGGCCAGTTCGACGCGGCCTACCACAAGGCGGTCTGGCCCTCCACCGGCAACTACTGCCGGGGCGGCGCCTTCAACTCCCGGCTGCTGGGGGTCCACGCGGTGGCCATTCTCCCCGCCGAGATGAGCCGGGAGCGGTTTACCTGGCTGGAGTCCATCGGCGCCGAGGTCATCGCCACCCCGGGCTGCGAGTCCAATGTGAAGGAGATCTTTGACAAGACCCACGAGCTCTCCCAGGACCCACAGTGCATGATCTTCAACCAGTTCGAGCAGATGGGCAACCACCTGTGGCACTACCAGGTCACCGGCGAGGCCCTCTCCACCCTCTTCGAGGCGGTGAAGCGGCCGGGCGAGCGGCTCTCCGGCGCCTGCTTCACCAGCGGCAGCGCCGGCACCATCGGCTGCGGCGACTACTTAAAGGAGGTCTACCCCCGCATGAAGCTGGCGGTGGGCGAAGCCCTCCAGTGCCCCACCATCCTCCAGAACGGCTTCGGCGACCACCGCATCGAGGGCATCGGCGACAAGCACATCCCCTGGATCCACAACGTGAAGAACACCGACATGGTCATCGACATCGACGACGAGGACTCCCAGCGCCTGCTCCGGCTGTTCAACGACCCGGCGGGGCTGGCCTACCTGAAGGAGGAGGCCGGGGTGGACGACGAGACCCTCTCCAAACTCTCCTGGCTGGGCATCAGCGGCATCGCCAACGTGCTCTGCTGCATCAAGATGGCCAAGTACTACGAGTTCACCGGCCAGGACGTGGTGGTCACCGTCCTCACCGACTCGGCGGACATGTACGGCTCCCGCATCCAGGAGCTCTCCGACCAGTACGGCCCCTACACCGCCAGGGACGCGGCGGTGGACCACGCCCTCCACCTGCTGGGCCTGAGGACCGACGCCATGGCCGAGCTGGGCTACCGGGACCGCAAGCGCATCCACAACCTGAAGTACTACACCTGGGTGGAGCAGCAGGGCAAGAGCGCCGAGGAGCTGAACGCCCTCTGGTACGGCACCGAGTGGGAGGACGTCCACGGTCAGGCCGCGGCGCTGGACGAGCTCATCAACGCCTTCAACGAGGAGGCCGGCGTGCTCCGGAGCATGTGACCGGACCAGAAAGGGGTGGACAGGAAATGAAGAACGTCCGATGCGCCAGGTGCACCCGGTGCGGGAGGGAGTACGAGGCCCTGCCGGGGATTACCACCTGTGATTGCGGCGGCATCTTAGACATACAGTATAACTACGGCTACATCCGCTCGGTCTTTTCCCGGGAGAGCCTGGCCGACTGTACCGACTGGTCCATGTGGCGCTACCGGCCCTTCCTGCCCGTGGAGCCGGACAGCCCCGCCCCGCCCCTGCGGGTGGGCTGGTCCCCCCTCTACCGGGCCGACCGGCTGGCAAAGGCGCTGGGTCTGCGCACCCTCTACCTGAAGGACGACGGCCTCAATCCCACCGCCTCCCTGAAGGACCGGGCCTCGGCCATGGCGGTGGTGAAGGCCCGGGAGGCCGGGGCGAGGACCATCGCCTGCTCCTCCACCGGCAACGCCGCTTCCTCCCTGGCGGGCAACGCCGCGGCGGCGGGGTTCGAGACCTACATCTTCGTCCCCAGCCGGGCCCCCAGGGGCAAGGTGGCCCAGCTGATGATCTTCGGCGCCCACGTCATCAGCGTGGACGGCAGCTATGAGGACACCTTTGAGCTGTCCAGGGCCGCCATTGACCGCTGGGGGTGGTACAACCGCAACGCGGCCATCAACCCCTACCTGTCCGAGGGGAAAAAGACCGTCACCTTGGAAATCATGGAGCAGCTCCACTGGCGGGTGCCCGACTACATCGCCCTCTCGGTGGGGGACGGGTGCACCATCGCCGGGGCCTGGAAGGGGCTCAAGGACCTGTACGAGGCCGGGTTTATCGACCGCCTGCCCCGGCTCATCAGCGTCCAGGCCGAGGGGTGCTGTCCCATCAACCGCGCCCTCCGGACCGGGGAGCCCTGGCAACCCATGGAGGAGAACACCCTGGCTGACTCCATCGCCGTGGGGGTGCCCCGCAACGCCGGCAAGGCCCTCGCCGCCGTGCGGGAGTCGAACGGCGTGGCGGTGAACGTGTCCGACGGGGAGATTCTGGAGGCCATGCGCCTCATCGGCCGCACCCAGGGGGTGTTCGGCGAGCCCGCCGGGGTCACCGGCACCGCCGGGGTAAAGAAGGCCCTGGAGCTGGGGCTCATCGACCCGGAGTCCACCGTGGTGAGCATTGTCACCGGAAACGGCCTGAAGGACACCCAGAACGGCATCCGGGCCGCCGGAGAGCCCATGACGGTGAAGCCGGACATGGACGCCCTGCTCTCCGCCTTTGAAGCCCACCATATCACACCGTAAGGAGGATCGCGGGATGCGTCAACAAGATGAGGCCCTGATGCGCCGGGCCCTGGAGCTGGCACAGTCTGCCGCCGACCGGGGAAATGAGCCCTTCGGCGCGCTCCTGGTGCGGGACGGCAGCATCGTTATGACACAGGAGAACCAGGTCAACAGCCTCACCGACCCCACCTGTCATGCGGAGCATGGTCTCCTGCGCCGCTTCTGCCAGGAGACCGGGCAGACCGACCTGGCCGATTATACCCTCTATACCAGCTGTGAGCCCTGCTTTATGTGCTCCGGCGCCATGGTCTGGACCCGGCTTGGGCGGCTGGTCTTCAGCGCCTATGCCAGGGATCTGGACGCTATCGTGGGCGCGCCTGAAGCGGATACCAGTCAAATCGTATTCGCCCATTCGAATTGGGCGCCCCAGGTCACCGGCGGCGTCCTGCGGGAGGAGGGCATCCGCCTCCTCCGGGATTATTTTGGCCGCTGAATCCCCTCTCACAGGAAAAGAAAGGAGGTCGTTTCATGTCCATCCTCATCCAAAACGGCACCCTGCTCTGCCCCGAGGGGCCGGTGAAGGCCGACCTGCGGGTGGAGGACGGGAAAATCGCCCAGCTCGGCCCGGCCCTCCCGGCGGGAGACAGTCAGGTGCTGGACGCGGCGGGCAAGCTGGTGTTCCCCGGCTTTATCGACACCCACACCCACTTTGAGATGAACAAGGGCCTGCCCAACGAGACCGCCGACGACTGGGCCTCCGGCACCCGGGCCGCCGTGGCGGGGGGCACCACCTGCGTGCTGGACTTCGCCGAGCCGGTCAAGGGGGCCTCCCTGGCCTCGGCGGCGGAGGAGTGGCACCGCCGGGCCGATGGCCGCTCCAGCTGCCACTACGGCTTCCACATGACCATCAAGGACTGGGACCTGCGCATCCGGGAAGAGCTGCCCGCCATGACGGCGGCGGGCATCACCTCCTACAAGGTCTACCTGGCCTACGACAACCTGCGGGTGACCGACGGCGTGGCCTACGAGGTCCTCCGGGCCGTGGCCGAGCAGGGGGGCGTGGTGGGCTGCCACTGCGAAAACGGCGACCTGGTCACTGAGGGCATCGCCGCCCAGAGGGCGGCCGGACACC
>DVHW01000004.1 GCA_018711785.1 Candidatus Galloscillospira excrementavium | reverse complement strand
CGGGCGTTTTCGGCTTTCTCCTGAAAACGCCCGGTATTTTTCCCTTCGTCAGAGGTCCCCCAGGGGGAAGAGGGCCTTCTCGTAGCCGGCCACATAGTACCGCAGGCGGGTCCGCCCCCGGCAGACCACCCGGTGCCCCTCCGCCTCCAGCCGCTCCCGCTGGGCCTCCACGCCGCCGGGGTACTTGGGGTTGAGCTCCCCGCCCGCCTTCAGGGTCCGCCACCAGGGGGTCTCGTCCCCCTGCCGCTGGGCGCTGGCCCAGGCGGCGATGGAGACAAAGATGCCGGCGGTGATGGGGTCGGTGAAGTCGGCCCCTGCCCGGCGGGCAAAATACTCCCGCAGGGCCCCCACGGTGGTGAGCTTCCCCGGCGGGACGGTCCGCATGGCCCGGTCGTAGTCCAGGGGCGGGGCAAAGTACATCCGGCTGCCGCCGTATTTGCGGATGGTGGCCTCGTCGGTGACAACGTGGATCCTGGGCATACCGCTGTCCCGGCGGAGCATCGCGTTGAAATCCTTCTGGTCCTCGTGGGCCATGGTCATCCACCTCCTGCCCCCAGCATAGCCCAGATCCTGCCCGGATGCAATGAGGCGGTTTCCTTTTTTTCGCCTTTTTCCCGGCTCAGGACCCGTGGACAATGGTGATGGCCTGCTTGCAGTTTTCGATGGTCACCCGCTCCGGCGCGCCGCCGAACTCCCCGTCCAGGGTCCAGGACAGCTCCTCGCCGCAGGCCACCTCCAGCCGGGAGGTGCGGAAGGTGAGCACCAGCTCGCTGGGCTCCTTCCCCTGCTGGAGCAGGGTGGCGAGGATGCGCCGCAGGTCCCCCCACTTCTTGGGCTGGCGGACCAGGACCACCTCAAACAGCCCGTCGTCCAGCGCCACGTCCCGGCCCGCCAGGCCCCGGAAGCCCCCCACCGAGTCGGTGTTGCTCACCATGCCGTAGAGGAACTCCCCCTCCAGCTTTCCCCCGTCGTGCTCCACCGTCAGGGGGTAGCTCTTCAGGCTGGGCAGGCGCACCAGGCCCTCCAGCAGGTAGGCCAGGCGGCCGCAGAGGTTCTTGAAGGGCTGGGGGGTGGCGTAGGCCACGTCGGTAAAGGCGCCGAAGGCGGCCACGTAGACAAAGTACCGCTCGTTGAACCGACCGATGTCGATGGGCCGGGGGACGCCGGCGGCGGCGGTGGCCGCCATCTCGGCAAAGCCCCGGGGCAAACGGAGGTTTTTGGCAAAGTCGTTGGTGCTCCCGGCGGGGATGTACCCCACCACCGGCCGGGTCTGGAGGGGCATCAGCCCCTGCACCACCTCGTGGAGGGTGCCGTCCCCCCCGCAGCAGATCAGCCGGTCGTAGGCAGGGCCCAGCTCGGCGGCCGCAACGGCCGCATCTCCCCGGTCCAGGGTGGGGCGGGCGGTGACCAGCCAGCCGGAGCGGGTGAGGGCCTCCTGGATGGCGGCCAGGTGGAGCGCGGCCTGGCCCTGGCCGGCGTGGGTATTGTAGAGAAAGAGCAGTTTCTTCTGGTCCATAGGGATCCTCTCCGCCGCCCTCCGGGGCGGCCTTGCTGTATTGGTATCCTATTATACAGGGTTTCTCCCCAAAGAGCCACCCCTTTTTCGTGTGCGAAGCAAATTTCGGAGCCGTCGGACAGGGCCCCTTTCTATGGGGAAAATCCCCGGCCTCCTCTTGCATTTTGGAGGAAAAGCCACTAAAATATGCTTTATTCCGCGCAAGAAGGAGGCGAGCGCCGTGGACCGCAGGGCCCTGGCCGCCGCATTCCCTGTCACCCTGCCGGTGCTGATGGGCTATCTGTCCATCGGCATCGCCTTCGGCCTGATGCTCCAGGGGATCGGCTACAATTTCATCTGGGCGTTTTTCATGAGCCTGACCATCTACGCCGGGTCGGGCCAGTATCTGGCGGTCACCCTGCTGGGCTCCGCCGCGGGGCTGGGCACCATCGCCGTGATGACCCTGCTCATCAACTTCCGCCATCTGGTGTACGGCCTTTCCATGCTGGAGAAGTTCCGGGGCATGGGCTGGCGGAAGCTGTATATGATCTTCTCCCTCACCGACGAGACCTATGCCCTCCTGGCCGGCACCCCCGCCCCGGTGGGGGTGGACCCCAGGAATTTCTACTTCTCGGTGGCCCTGCTGGACCAGCTGTACTGGATCGCCGGGTCGGTGATCGGAGGCATTGCCGGCGGGATGCTGGAGGGGGTCATCAGCATCGAGGGCATCGACTTTGCCATGACCGCCCTCTTTGTGGTCATCGCCGTGGACCAGTGGAAGGCCTACCGCAAGCACCTGCCCGTGTTCCTGGGCCTGGGGTGCACCCTGGTGTGCCTGGCGGTCATCGGGGCGGAGCAGATGCTGCTGCCCGCCCTGGGGCTCATCGTCCTGGCCCTGCTGGTGCTGCGCAGCCGCCTGGAGGACCGGGCGGAGGAAGAGGAGGTGGACGCGCCGTGAATCCCACGCTCTACGCCGTGGCCGCCATCGCCGTGATGGCTGTCATCACCTTTCTGACCCGGGCGCTGCCCTTCCTGCTCTTTGACCGGGGGGGCAAGCCCCCCAAGGTGGTGCTCTACCTGGGGAAGGTGCTCCCCCCGGCCATCATCGCCATGCTCATCGTCTACTGCCTGCGGGGTCTGCGGGACGCCAATTTCTCCGACCCGGCCCAGTGGGCCCCCCAGCTCATCGCCGTGGCCGCCGTGGTGGCCCTCCACCTGTGGAAGCACAACAACCTGCTGTCCATCTTCGGCGGCACCATCCTCTACATGGTGCTGGTCCAGGCGGTCTTTGTGTGAGCGGACCCCGGAAAAAGCGTGTTAAGCCGCCGGCTTAACACGCTTTTTTCCGTTCAGCTCTCCTTGAGCTTTTTCAGGAACCGGACCTTCTTGTGCCGGTACCACACGCAGTTGAACACGTTGCCCAGAATGAGGATATTGCCGCACAGGTACAGCCAGATCATCAGGATGACCACCGAGGTGATGGACCCGTAGACCAGGGAGTACCGGGTTGACATGCCGATGAACCAGGAGAAGATCATGCTGGCCGCCACCAGCACCGCCGAGGCGATGAGGGCCCCGGTAAAGAGGGGAGGGCGGGGCTTGCCCCGGGGGGCTGCCATGCGGTAGACCAGCAGCACGAAGAGGAACACCAGGGCAAAGAGGATGAGGAAGCGCAGCCACTGCCAGTCCCAGGGCAGGTCCCCGGGGTCGAGGTGGAAAAACCGCTCGATGAGCTGAAAGAGCCAGTTCCCCGTCAGCAGCACCACCAGGGAGAGGTAGATGGTCACCAGCAGGAGCACCGAGAAGATGACGCTGGCCACGATCTGCCGCAGGCCGGTGTAGCTCTTGCGCTCGTAGATGTCGTCCATGATGTCCATAAGGGAGCGGAAGGCGGCCGAGGCGGAGAAAAGGGTCATGGTCACGCCGGCCACAAACAGGGCGGTAGACTGGTTGGCGCTGATGTAGGCCACATAGTCCAGGATGACCCCCATGGTCTCCCCGGGGATGAGGCCCTCCAGCTCGGCCAGGACGGCCCGGATGTCCACATGGAGCAGGCCGATGAAGCCGTTGAGGCAGATGAGCACCGGGAAGATGGAGAGGATGAGAAAGTAGGCCAGTTCGGCGGCCGACCGGGCCACCCGCTTGGAGAAGTAGAGGTCCACCATCTCCACGGCGAAGCGGACCGGGGCTCTCTCCAGCAGCCGCTTCATGTCTCTTCCTCCTCTCATGGCGGACAGTTGTCCCCAGCAGTATACCACATTTGCCTGTCCGCCGCAAGAAAAGGCCGTCGAACAGGGGGCAAAACGCTGCGGACAGCAAAAAACCGCCTGCATCGCAGGCGGTTTCCCGTTGCATATGGTTGCTCAGGCCAGCTTGTTGAGCTTCAGAGTCATCTTGCTCTTCTTGTTGGCCGCGTTGTTGCGGTGGAGCAGCCCGTGGCCCACGGCCTGGTCCACGGCCTTGACCGCCACCTTGTAAGCGCCTTCGGCCTCGCTGCGGTTGCCCTCGGCCACGGCGGCCTCAAACTTCTTCAGGTCGGTCTTGAGCGCGGAGCGGGCGGCCTTGTTCCGGGCGGCCTTGGTCTCGTTGACCAGCACACGCTTCTTTGCAGACTTAATGTTAGGCAAACCAAACACCTCCTCCGATGACGATTTTCACGCGCCTTCCGGCGCCTTGAATACACATAGTTTGCCCGTGCAGATTCCTATTTTAACAGTCGCAGGCCAAAATTGCAAGGATAAATTTCATTTTTTTGCTCCTTTTTTGCATAGCGCCCCGTCCACTGCAAAAAATAGTATCATCTGCGCCGCCGCGCACCATATCTTGGGCCAAAACAGGCGCGGCGGGAAAGGAGCGAGGGCATATGTACAAGCGGCGGACCGACCTGGCCATGGAGGCCCACGAGCTTTGGAAGGAGTCGGCGGGGGAGACCACCCGGCTGGAGGGGGTGGAGGCCAGGGATACCACCCGGGAGGGCTTCCAGGTGACCACGGTGAAGGTGCTGAGCGAGGCGGGGGCCGCGGCGCTGGACAAGCCGGTGGGCACCTATGTGACCCTGGTGCTGGACGGCCTGCTCCGGCGGGAGGACGACGCCTTCCCCCGGGCAGCCCGGGCCCTGGCGGCGGAGCTGCGCGCCCTGCTCCCCGCCGCTCCGGGGGAGGAGGTGCTGGTGGTGGGGCTGGGCAACCGCGCCATCACCCCCGACGCGGTGGGCCCCCTGGCCGCCGACCACACCCTGGTGACCCGGCACCTGGTGGACCGGGTCCCGGAGCACTTCGGCGCCTTCCGGCCGGTGTCCGCCATCGCCGCCGGGGTGCTCGCCAGCACCGGCATGGAGAGCGGCGAGCTGGTGGCCGCCCTGGTGGAAAAGACCCGGCCCGCCTGCGTCATCGCCATCGACGCCCTGGCCTCCCGCTCCCTGCGCCGGGTGTGCCGCACGGTGCAGCTGGCCGACACCGGCATCATCCCCGGCTCCGGGGTGGGCAACGCCCGGATGGCCCTGAACCGGGAGAGCCTGGGGGTGCCGGTGGTGGCGGTTGGGGTGCCCACGGTGGTGGACGCGGCGACCCTCTGCGCCGACGTGCTCTCCGAGGCCGGCATGGCCGAGCTGGACCCCGCCGCCCTCTCCGGGGCGGGGGAGGGGGTCATCGTCACCCCCCGGGAGATCGACAGCCAGGTGCGGGACCTGGCCAAGGTCCTGGGCTTCGGCATCACCCTGGCCCTCCAGGAGGGGCTGAACTTTGCCGACGCGGAGCTGTTTTTGAGCTGAGGGGGCGGGGAGGGCAAGTTTTCCTTGACGGAGCGCCCCGGCGATGGTAGAATAGGCCCCGATGAAAGGCGTTGACCGGGAGGAGTACCCCCTTTTCCCGCCCCAGAGAGGAGCCGGACGGTGCGAGGCTCCGGCGGAGGCAGGGGGGAAGGCGCCCGGAGAGCTGCGGGGCGGAAATGCCCCGCCGGTCCCCGCCGTTACCGGGAAGGAAGCGCGTACCAGCCAGGTACGAATTCAGGTGGGACCACGGACATTGCGCAATGTTCGCCCTGAGCCGAGAGCGGCTCAGGGCGTTTTTTGTCTCTGGGCCAGACTTTCCCCCGCTGGGACATATCGTGAAAAGGAGACACAGTGATGAAAAACACCGAAAAGACCATGGAGAAGATCGTCAACCTCTGCAAGGGCCGGGGCTTCATCTTCGCCGGGTCCGAGATCTACGGCGGCCTGGCCAACACCTGGGACTACGGCCCCCTGGGCGTGGAGCTG
>DVHW01000140.1 GCA_018711785.1 Candidatus Galloscillospira excrementavium | reverse complement strand
AAGCCACTAAAATATTTGAATTTCTGTAACCTGCAAAAGATGACATCCAAAAAGGGAACGCAGAATATAAAATCAGGGCCTGTGGTACCCCACAAGCCCTGATTTCTCCCATACACGGCGATAAGCCCCATAGGTTCACATTGTGTACCTATGGGGCTTATCCCGTTGCGTGTCTCCCTTTTTGGACCCCGGCCTTGAAGGAGGCCTCCGCTTTTTGACAGGAAGAGCTCGGAACAAATGATTGCCCCACCGACGAAGCTTTTGCCTGAGGCGAAAATCTTCGTACAGCGCCTGCGCCGCCGGATGGAGGAGCAGTATACGCGCCGGCGGATGGTTTCCTACTATCGGGCGAAGCGGCTCAGGCCGGCTCGCTCCAGGGAGAGCAGGGCCGCCTTTTTCTCCAGGCCGCCGGCGTAGCCGGTGAGGCTGCCACGGCTCCCCACCACCCGATGGCATGGGATGAGGATGGAGATGGGGTTGCGCCCCACCGCGCCGCCCACCGCCTGGGCGGACATGGAGGGGAGCCCCCTGGCCTGGGCGACAGACTGGGCCAGCGCCCGGTAGGTGGTCACCTGGCCGTAGGGAATGCGGGAGAGAAGGGCCCAGACCTCCCGCTGGAAGGGGGTGCCCTCCGGCGAGAGGGGCGGCGTGGGGCCCGGGTCCTGGCCCTGGAAATAGCGCCCCAGCCACAGGCGGGTCTCCTGAAAGACGGGCAGGTCCTCCCGGAGGGGGCTGTCGGGAGGGAGATGGGCGCCGAAGTACTTCTGCCCGTCAAACCAAAGGCCGGTGAGGGCGGCACCGTCGCTGGCCAGTGTAATGCCCCCCAGAGGGGAGGCGGCCGTGCCGATACACCACATGGAAAACGCTCCTTTTCCCGGCCCGGTGGGAACCGGATATTTCCGCATTGACAGACGGAGGTTTGGACAGTATGATTTTAGCATAACCCATGCCGGATGGAAAGCGGGAAATGCCTTTCTACCGGCCAAAGACGGGAAACAGCAAGGAGAATGATATGGGACAGACTCTGTTCTGGGCGGCGGGCGGCACGGGCTTCACCTTCCTGATGACCACCGTGGGCGCCGCCCTGGTTTTCTTTTTCCGCCGCTCGGTGAGCCTGCGGGCCCAGCGCGTGTTCCTGGGCTTTGCCGCCGGAGTGATGACCGCCGCCTCGGTGTGGTCCCTCCTCATCCCGGCCATCGAGCAGGCCGAGGATGCCGGACAGGTGGGCTGGATCCCGGCGGCGGGGGGCTTCGTCCTGGGCGCGGCCTTTCTGATCGTCCTGGACAACCTGCTGCCCCACCTCCACCCGGGCAGCCGGGACCCGGAGGGCCCGCCCACCCCGTGGAAGCGGACCACCCTGCTGATGTTCGCGGTCACCCTCCACAACATCCCCGAGGGCATGGCGGTGGGGCTCTCCTTTGCCCTGGCGGCCCAGGAGGGCGGGGAGGCGGCGCTGCCGGCGGCCCTGGCATTGGCCCTGGGCATGGGCATCCAGAACTTCCCCGAGGGGGCGGCCATCTCCCTGCCCCTGCGGCAGGAGGGCATGAGCCGCACCAAGGCCTTCCTCTGCGGCAGCCTCTCCGGCGTCGTGGAGCCCATATTCGGCGTCCTGGTGGTGCTGCTGGCCGGGAGCGTGGCCCCGCTGATGCCCTGGATGCTCTCCTTCGCGGCGGGGGCCATGGTATACGTGGTGGTGGAGGAGCTCATCCCGGAGGCCCACCTGGGGGAGCACTCCCACGTGGGCACCCTGGGGGTCATGGCCGGATTCCTGGTGATGATGGTCCTGGACGTGGCCCTGGGCTAGGGGGCGCGGCGCGGTGAAGCTTCTCATCTCCCCGGCGAAGAAGATGGACCGGGACACCGATACCCTGCCCTGGCGGGACCTCCCCGCTCTGCTGGAGCGGACCGAGCGCCTGCTGGAGCACCTGCGGGGGCTTCCCCTCCCGGCGCTGAAGGGCCTTCTGGCCTGCAACGACGGCCTGGCGGAGCTGAACTTCCGCCGCTACCGGGAGATGGACCTGCGCCGGGACCTAACCCCGGCCCTCCTGGCCTACGAGGGCATCCAGTACCGCTACATGGCGCCCCAGGTCTTTACCACAGAGCAGTATGAGTATGTACAGGCGCATCTGCGCATCCTCTCTGGGTTTTACGGCCTGCTGCGGCCCTTCGACGGGGTGGTCCCCTACCGCCTGGAGATGCAGGCGCGGCTGAAAACCGGCTTCTGCGCCTCCCTCTACGACTTCTGGGGCCCTGCCCTGGCGGAGGAGCTCACCCGGGACGGGGAGCGGGTGGTGTTGAACCTGGCCTCGGAGGAGTACGCCAAGGCGGTCCGGCCCCACCTCCCTTCGGATGTGCGCTGGGTCTCGCCGGTGTTCGGCGAGCCGGCGGGGGAGCGGGTGGTGGAGAAGGGGGTCCATGTCAAGATGGCCCGGGGGGAGATGGTGCGCTTCCTGGCCGAGACCGGCGGGGAGACCCCGGAGGCCGCCCTGGCCTTCGACCGCCTGGGCTACCGCTATGACCCGGAGCGGTCCGGCCCGGACCGGCCGGTATTTCTCAAGGAGCACAGAAAAGGAGAGGAGCGAGAAGGATGGAACTGAGGCAGATCGCCAGCTTTCAGGTGGACCACACCAAGCTGCACGAGGGGATGTACACCTCCCGCATCGACGGGGACATCACCACCTACGACATCCGCATGGTGCGCCCCAATGGGGGCGTCTACCTGGAGAACGGGGCTATGCACACCATAGAGCACCTGTTCGCCACCTACGCCCGCAGCGGCCCCCTCCGGGACAGGGTGATCTACGTCGGCCCCATGGGCTGCCGCACGGGGTTTTACCTCCTGGTGCGGGACATGGAGCCGAAGGACGCCATTGACCTGGTGCAGGGTGCCATGGCCTTCATCGCCGACTACGAGGGTGCCATACCCGGCGCCAGCGAGGCCGAGTGTGGCAACTGGCGGAAGCACGACCTGCCCGGCGCCC
>DVHW01000139.1 GCA_018711785.1 Candidatus Galloscillospira excrementavium | reverse complement strand
ATGCATCGTGCACCGCTCACAAAGGGGATTGCCCTTTGTGAGCGGTGCACGATGCATCCTTTTTTTGCGAAGGTGATTCCGGTCACCGGGCACATTGCGCCGGCCCTTTGCTCTCCCTATTATGAAAATAGAAATCTGTTTGTTTCCCTTGCCCTGCCTCTGTTCGCGCCTGCGGCAGGGCGCCATGCGGAATTTGAAGAAAGGCGGTAGGTCATATGCCCAAAACAACAGAGGCGCTCCGCGAGGAGCTGGAAGCCCTCTACCGGAGCAGGGATGCCTCTAAAATCGACCACTTCTTTACCGAGGAGCTGCTGAATCACCAGCCGGACTGCTGCTCGGTCAGCGATGAGTACATCTTCCTGATGAATGAGGCGGGCTCTTACTACCGGGGCATCAGCCAGTTTGACCGCTCCATCTCCTTCTTCCAGTCCCTGGCCCAGACGATGGAACGTTTCGACATGGGTGCCTCTCCTGCCTATGCCACCGTGCTGAACAATCTGGCCGGGAGCTACCGTATGGCCGGTGTCCTAGATGAGGCGGAACAGACCTTCCTGCACTCCATCGCCGTCTATGAGGCCGCCGGTGCCCAGACCTCCTTCGGCTATATCAGTGCCGTCAACAACCTGGCTCTCTGCTACCAGGCCAAGAAAGAGTACCAAAAGGCGCTTACATACGAGCAGAAGGCCCTGGCTCTCACGGAAGAGCAGGCCCTGGGCCTCCCCCTTCTGGCCACCGCCTATTCCAACCTGGCCAATATGTACGAAGGGCTGGGAGATCACACCGCCGCCCTGGAGGCCATTCAGAAGTCCATCGCTCTCTTTGAAGAGGCGGATGATCCCCACTCCCCCGCCTATACCGGGGCCCTCTATACCCAGGCCTGTCTCTATTTCCAGGACCGCCGCTTCGAGGAGGCTCTCTCCCTCTACCAGCTGGTCATGACCCTGACCGAACAGCACTTTGGCCGCAATGCGGACTTTTCCTCAGCTGCCAGGGGCGCCGCCATGTCGGCCCACGCCTTGGGCAAGCTTCAGCACGCCGTCGATTACGCCTCTCAGGCCTGCACGCTGGACGCCGCTCTCTTTGGGAAGGACAGTCCCCGCTATGCCGCCTCTTCCGCGCTGGTCTCCCAATATCGTGACGAGGTCTCCCATGCGCAATGATTTGATCTCTCAGATGTTACAGGTGGAGTTCTTCCTCTTTCAGCAGGTGCAGAACCGGGGGGGACGGGCCTCCTGTCAGGACGATTTCCGGACGTTCCAGATTATGCGTGGCAGTCAGTTCTCCGCCTGGCCCACCGACTTGTGCGAGAGCTACTGGCGGGATCTGGACGGAGCACTCGCCGCCGGCCGAAATCTGCTCACGGAGAAATACGCCCGGATGATGGAGACGACCTTTCCCACGGAGTACCACGCCATAAAGGCGTTTCTCCCCCCTCTCTCCCCGGAGCAGCTGGTGCGGATCGACCAGATCTCCGCTGTGCAGTACCGCATGGCCGCAGCCGTGTATGCCGCCTATCCCCTGACCTGCTCTGCCAGCCGCCCGCTCCTCCCCGATCCTAAGCGGCCCCATGTGACCTCCTCCATGACCTATCTGCGTGGAGAGCTGAGCACCTACTCTCTGCGCACCCTGACGCTCTATTGGGAGTACCTCTCTCAGCTGGAGGCAAATGGCGGCAACCTGGTTAAGGAGATCCTGGAGAACACGGTGCGCCAGTACGGTTACGTGGACCTGGGCGCCCGGGAGAGGGCGCTTCGCCGGTGATCGCGGCACCGCATGCCCGGTTTCTCCCGGCCACTTCTCCCAGGGTGCCGTGAACAAGAGAGACTCTCCAAGCCGAGGGGCGTTTCTCCCTACCTCTTGCCCCGCTTGGCCACCCTCTCCCGGCTGTCACAGAGGCGGGGTGGCTGGAATAAGGCCCCCCTGTCCCCCGACTGGAAGGGGGACACCCACAATAAAGAGAGGAGTTTTTGATACCATGACAAACACACCCTTGGCCGGCCTGCGGGTCATCGAGCTGGGGACCCATGTGGCGGTCCCCTCCAGTGCCCGTCTCCTGGCGGAGTACGGTGCCGACGTGATCAAAGTAGAGTCCCTCATCGGCGATGACTGGCGCAGGTCCGGCCTGAACGTGAACCTCTGCATCGACGATTATTCCAATCCGGTCTTTACCATCCAGAACAACGGAAAGCGTCTCATCGCCCTCGACCTGAAGACAGAGAAGGGCCGGGAGGTCCTTCTCAAGCTCCTGCAGGACGCAGACGTCTTTGTCAGCAACGTCCGGATGAACTCCCTGAAAAAGCTCGGGCTGGATTATGACACGCTGAAGGACCGCTTCCCCGAGCTCATCTACTGCCACTTTACCGGTTACGGCCACCGGGGTCCCGATGCCGCCCGCCCTGGATTCGATATTGCGGCCTTCTGGTCCCGGGTGGGCCCGCGTGTGGACTGGGTCGAGCCGGGCTCCTTCCCCATCCGCGCCTCCGGCGGGTATGGGGACATGGTCACCGGTCTTTTGATCTACGGCGGTATCCTGACCGCCCTCATAGGCCGGGAAAAAACGGGGAAGGGCACTCTGGTGACCAATTCCCTCTTTGGCACCAGCATGTGGGTCAACGCCCAGTCCATCGTGTGCGCCCAGCCCCCGGCCAACCACGAGATGCCGGAGGACATCGACCGCCCCGGCAGTCCGGTAGTGCACGACTACCGCTGCAAGGACGGCGAATGGCTGGCTCTTGTGGGCATTGGCTATGCCAAGAACTTCCCCCGCTACGCCAAGGTGCTGGGCATGGAGGATGTGATCGACGACCCCCGCTGCCAAAATGAGGCCACCCTGGCGGAGAGCGGATACATCGTGGACCTGACCCGGCGGGTGCGCAGCATCATGCTGACCAAGACCTCGGACGAGTGGGAGCGCATCTTTACCGACGCCGACCTTGTCTTCTCCCGCCTCAAGCATTTCAAAGACGTGCAGCACGACGAGCAGGCCTGGGCGAACGACTATCTGGAAGAGGTCACCTTCGCCAATGGAACCAAGACCGCCATGCCCCGTCCCCCTCTTCACCTCAAGGGCTATGACCAGCGCCGCACAGAAATGCTCGGCGGAATTGGTCAGCACACCGATCAGGTCCTTCTGGAGCTCGGCTACGCCCAGGAGGAAATTGACAATATGCGCAGGGAACACGCCATCCAATAGCAGCCTTCTCTTCTCTCTGACTCCGGTTTTCTTCTCTACCTGTCCGAAACGCGCGAAGAGGCCCCTCCCAAAGGAGGTGCCTCTTCGCGTTGTCTATATCCGTTACTTTCGCTGCTTATCCCGCAGGTAGATATGCTTCACCCCCGGCGCGCCGGAGGGCCGGGCGTCGATCTCGAACCGGCCCAGGCTGCGGATGAGGGAGGTGAGCTTGGAGTAGCCGTAGTTGCGGGAGTCGAAGTCGGGGTACTTCTTCTGGAGCAGGGTGCCCAGCTCGCCCATGAAGGCGTACCCGTCCTCGTCGGCGATGGTCTCCACCGTGTCGGCGATGAGGCCGGCCAGCTGCTCCATGGGGTCGGCAGGGGGCTGGGGCTCCGGCTCGGGGGCCGGGGCGTCGCTCTGGGGCGCCGGGGCCGCCTTCTTCCTGCCGCCATGGGACTTGCTCTTTCCGCCGGCCTTGGCGGGGTGGGCCGCCGGCTCCTCCGCCGGGGCGGGCGGGGCGCTCTCCTCCCTGGGCGCGGCATCCTCCCGGGCGGCGGTGAGGGCCTCCAGCCGGGCCTGCTCCCCGGCGGCCCGGATGACCTCGATGTAGATGAACTTGTCACAGGCCACCCGGAAAGGCTCGGGGGTCTTTTTCTCCCCCATGCCGTAGACCTTCATCCCCGCCTCCCGCAGACGGACGGCCAGGCGGGTGAAGTCGCTGTCGCTGGACACCAGCACGAACCCGTCCAGGTGGCCGGAGTATAAGAGGTCCATGGCGTCGATG
>DVHW01000138.1 GCA_018711785.1 Candidatus Galloscillospira excrementavium | reverse complement strand
GGTCCGGCCCGGTCTCTTTTGCCGTACTCGTCACACGGGGAGGATGCCGGTGTAGGAGAGGATGCTGTACAGCAGGGCGGCCGCCTCTTCCCGGGCGGCGGTCTCCTGGGGGGCGATGTCCTCCGGTGCCGCCCACAGCAGGTTCACCCCGCCGCCCAGGAGGTTGGTCTGGCTTTCGGAGAGCAGCCAGGCCCAGGGCCGGGCCCAGTCGTCAAACCCGCTCACCGCCTCGCCCCAGTCTCCCCCCTCCGGACCGGACTGGGCGGCCTGGTACAGGTTCATGGACAGCTGGGCGGCCAGGCGCCCCAGCACGGTGATGAGCTCCTGCCGGCTCACCGGCGCGTCGGGGCGGAAGGTACCGTCGGCATAGCCCTCGATGAGCCCGGCGGCATAGGCGGCGCGGAGATAGGGGGTGTACCAGGCCCCCTCCGCCACATCGGAGAAGGGGAGCGCGGCCCCGTCGTCCTCATAGCGCATGGCCTTCACCACCAGAGCGCAGAGCTGGGCCCGGGTGAGGCCGCTTGCCGGGGCGAACCGCTCCTCCCCCACCCCGTCCACCAGGCCGTAAGTGGCCAGGGTGTCGATGGCGAGGGCGTAGTCGGAGCTCTCTGTATCGGAAAAGCCGCGGGAGGTGTAGTCCAGGCCGTACTCGGCGGAGAGGGTCTCCGGCGTCACCGCCTCCCAGCCGTCCGCGCCGCCGGTGCCCCGCCAGAGGGCCGCGCTGGGCGGGATGGCCTCCAGCAGCTCGGTGAAGGCGGCCCGGTATGGCTCGCTCAGGGCGGCGTCCAGGTCGATGTACCAGCGCCAGCCCAGGTCCAGCCGCAGCAGGCCCGCCGTGTCCCCGGCGGGATTGGAGGCGCAGAGCAGCCAGGCCACAGCTGGGGTATTCTCCCCGGAGATCAGCAGGTGGGGGATGACCCCGATGCTGTCGGTGGCCGTACCCTGATAGGAGAAATAGCGGTAGGCGGTGATCTTCATACCGTCCCCGTCGGAGAAGTAGTCCGGCTCGTTTTCACTGTCCAGCAGGATCTGGGCCACCCCCTTGCCGTAGGTGCGCTCCCCCACCACAAGGCCCTCCCGCCGGTCCCGGATAATGGAGGCGAAGATCTCTGACGCGCTGGCGGTATAGGGGCCGGTGAGGACCACCACTGGGTCCAGGGTGGAGGCGGGCTCCTCCCGGACGTAGACGCCGTACCGGCCCTCTCCGTCCCGCAGGTAGGCCAGATAGCCCGCCCCGGCAAAGGTGCCCGCCGTCTGCACCGAGGCGTTCACGTCCCCGCCGCCGTTGGAGCGCAGGTCCACCACCCAGCGGTCGGCGGCATCGTCATACTCTGCCACGCCGTCTTCAAAGTGGCCCAGGGTCTCCTCGCCGAAGGTGGTACACTCAAACCAGCCGATGTGGCCGTCCAGCAGGCTGGCCGAGGTGGCTGGCACGGTCACCGCCCGGCGGGTCATGGTGATGGTCTCCGCCTGGCCATCCCGGAGGAAGGTGACGGTCACCGTCGTCCCCTCCTCTCCCCGCAGCCAAGCGCCCACAGTCTCCAGCGCCTCGCCGGCGGCGGAGTGGCCGTCCACCGCCGTGATCACGTCCCCGGCCCGCAGGCCGGCCTCCTCCGCCGGGGAGTCCGCCATCACCTGGGAGAGCAGGACCCCCTGACTGTGGGCCTCGCACACCACGCCGATGCCCACCAGCACCTGGTCCCGCATACTGTCCAGGAAGGTCTGGTACGCCGCCGCGTCAAAGTGCTCGGTGTAGGGGTCCCCCAGCGCAGAGAGGACCCCCTCCGCCGTGTCCTGCTCATAGACCGCGGCGGGCAGGTCGTCTATGTAGTATTTCTCCAGCAGCTCCACCGCCTCCTGGGCGGTCAGGGCCTGGGCCCCGCTCACCAGCAAGCAGAGGGCGAGGGCCAGGGTGGTCAGGCGGACAAAAAATCGGTTTCTCATGGCAGGGGCTCCTCAGTTTTCCCGGCAGTCCACGCGCCCGGGAGGCGGCGTGTCCAGCCTTATCTATATGGCGCCCGCCGCCGCGGTAGACCGGCGGCGGGGGATTCTGCCCCTATTGTACTGCAAAGGGCCCGGGGACACAAGCGCCCCGGGCCCTTTGTCACTATTTGTTAATTTTCCGCCCTCACAGGGCCCGGAAGAGCTGCATGCCCTTGGTGGCCAGCAGGAGCGCGAGCGCAGCGCACAGGGCCAATACCAGGGCCAGCGGGACAAAGACCGCCGCGGCCCCCAGGGCCCCCTGGCAGAGCACATAGAGCCCCGCCGCGGCCAGGACGAGGATAAAGCAGGCCAGCATGGTCACCAGCACCGCCCCGGACTGCTTGACCACCACCATGTCGTTGGGCGCGTCCAGCTTGGGCATGCACAGGTTGACAAAGAGGCCCAGCAGGGCCATGCACAGCCCCACGGCCACCCCGGCCAGGAAAAACACCAGGGCCTCCCCCGCTGTGAAGGAGAAGGCGATGGCCAGGCACACCGTGCTCACCAGCACGCAGGGCACCACCAGGAGCATCTGGAAGCCCACCTTGACGGCGAAGATGCTCCCCACCGGGATGGGCGCCGCCTTGAGAATCCAGAGCTGCTTTCCCTCCAGGCTGATGGAGGAGGCGGTGGTCTGGGTCATGGCGATGAGGAAGCAGGCCGCCGCCAGCACCAGGGGGAAGAGGGGAATCTCCGCCCCCGCGTCCGCCAGCTCCCGCAGGACCTCCTCGATGGTCCCCCGGAAAAACAGGGCGGCCACGCTCAGCGCCACCAGCATGATGAGGCCCACGCCGGCGTTGAGGAAGTACATGGGGGTGCCGAAGAACTTCTTGGCCTCCTTCTTCAGCAGGGCCGCCCGGCTGCCCGAGGCGGACACCTTCCCCAGCCGGTAGTCGCTCCGCGCCCCCTTGGCGGCCAGGCCGGTGACGATCTGCTTGTACCGCTGGCCGAAGAGCCACACCACCAGCAGGAAGGGCAGGATACACAGGGCCGCCAGGGCCAGCAGGGAGAGGATTCTGCCCTCGCAGGCGGCCTCCATCAGCAGCAGGAAGGGCACTCCCCAGCCGGAGAAGGCCGCCTCCATGCCCATGGCGTAGGCCGCCAGGTCGCCCATGGACACGCTCAGGCGCATGATGAGCACCATCAGGGCCAGGAAGGCCGCCACATAGAGCAGGGTGGACAGCAGCCCCCGGCGGGTAAACTTGCTGGAGATCCAGGCGATGACAAAGCCCACCACCAGGGCGATCAGCGTGGGCAGCAGGGTGAGCAGGAGGGTGCCCAGCAGCAGCACCACGAAAAAGGCCGCCCCGCCCTCCCCACCGCTGACCAGATAGGCCACCCCGGCGGGGACCATGACGAACACCGCGAACACCAGGTTCTCCGCGTAGAGGGCCAGGGTGCGGGAGAGCATCAGGGAGAAGGCCGAGATAGGCATGGAGAGCATCAGGTCGTTGTCCCGCCCGCCGAAGATGACCCCCTGGGCGGCGAAGGTGGTGAACATCACGTCCATGCCCACCGCCAGCACCGACATCAGGAGCACCACCAGCCGCTCTAGCCCCAAGGGGGCGAGCTGGGCGGCGATCAGGAAGCTGTACGTCCCCGAAATGTAGAGGGCCAGGAAGGCCAGAAGGAAAAGGGCGCCGTAGCCGGCGGCCTTCTGCCGCCCCTTCCGCCCCCCGCCGAAGCGGAAGGAGGTGAGCATGGCCTTCAGGTTGACGGCCAGGAGGGCTCCGAATTTACGCATCCTTCTCCCCCTCCAGCTCCAGGAACACGTCCTCCAGGGTGGAGTCGCCCACGATGTCCTCGGTGACGCCGCTCTTGACGAGCCGCCCGTTCTTGATGATGGCGATCTTGTGGCAGAGCTTCTCCGCCACCTCCAGCACGTGGGTGGAGAAGAACACCGCGCCCCCCGCCGCGCACAGCTCGGCCAGATAGCCCTTGAGCAGGTGGGAGGCCACCGGGTCCAGGCCTACGAAGGGCTCGTCCAGGATGAGCAGCTTGGGCGCGCGGATGAGGGCGGAGATGATGGCCAGCTTCTGCTTCATGCCGTGGGAGTAGCTACCGATGGGGCTGCCCAGGCTGCCGGTGAGCTCAAAGGCGTCGGCGTACTTCCGGATGCGCGCCTGCCGGTCGGCCTGGGGAATGTCGTACAGGTCGGCGATGAAGGTGAGGAACTGGATGCCCGAGAGGAACTCGTAGAGGTCCGGGTTGTCGGGCAGGAAGGCGGTCACCCGCTTGGCCGCCGTGGGCGAGCGGCGGATGTCGTGCCCGTCGATGGTGATGGTCCCCTCGGTGAAGTCCATCACCCCGGCCACCGCCCGGAGGGTGGTGGTCTTGCCCGCGCCGTTGTGGCCGATGAAGCCGAAGATCTCCCCCGGCGCCACATGGAGGCTCAGGTCGTCCACCGCCCGCTTGCCCCCGGGATAGGTCTTGGAAAAGTGTTGGATGTCCAGCATATGGCATCTCTCCCTCTCAGCGATTCAGAATCAGTGTGACGATCAGCAGCACCGGAGCCAGAACGGCCAGGAGCAGCCCGGTCGTCCGGCGCGACTCTCCGGTGGACAGGCCGGTCCCCAGGGCCCCAAGGCCCAGGGGCAGCAGCAGGGCCACCGGTTTCGGCACATAGTTCCCCAGAGCGCCGTCCAGCCCGATCTGCAAGGCGACCTGGTCGGGCAGGAGGAACCAGCCGGCCGCGCACAGGGCCAGCGTCACTGCCAGGGCCGCCAGGCAGCCCCAGGTGGTCCGGTTCCCCTTCGGCATAGGCTCACCTCCCGTTCTTGCGCCTAGAATAGCTCCCCGGCAGAGGAAAGTCAAGAGGCGTAAGATTAAAATTTCGTAAAACGTACAATCTACTTCCGCTCCCCCGGAAATTCCTGTGTGCTCTCCATTTTAGGATGTATTACTACGTATGTCAAGTGATTTATTACTTCATTTTATGAGGTATTGCTTCCTCTTATAATGGAAGCAGCAACAGAAAGGGGGCGGAGCGGTGAGCAGCGATCCGAAGCTCAACCTGCCGCTGGGGCAGAAGATCAAGGCTCTGCGAGCGGAGCAGGGCATTACCCGGGAGCGTCTGGCTGAGCAGGTGGGGGTGAGCGCCCGGTTCCTGGCCGATGTGGGGGCGGGCAAGGTGGGGCTCTCCCTGCCCACCCTGGTGAACCTCTGCCGGGCCCTGGGGACCAGCGCAGATTACCTGCTGGGTCTGACCGGGGAGCCCTCCCCCTGGGAGGAGCTGGGCGCCCGCCTGCGGCAGACCGACCCCCGGTATCTGCCCGGATTGCGGAAGGTCATCCGGGCCTATCTGGAGGCGGTAGGCGGGGACGTCCCCGGCACCTAAAAAATACGCCGGTGGCGTGCGGCTTCTGCCACACGCCACCGGCGTTTGTCATAAATGGATTCAGCCGGGCTCCTCCACGGTGACCAGGGTCACCAGTACCTCCACCATCTTCTCCAGGCTGCGCACCGGGACATACTCGTAGACGCTGTGGAAGTTCAGCCCGCCGGTGGACAGGTTCGGGCAGGGCAGACCCATGTAGCTCAGCCGGGCCCCGTCGGTGCCGCCCCGGATGGGAAGGACGCGGGGGGTGACCCCCGCCTTCTCCATGGCCGCCTGGGCCCGGCGGATGAGGTACATGTGGGGCTCGATCTGCTCCTTCATGTTGTAATAGGAGTCTTTCAGGTAGACCTCCGCCGTGCCGGGGCCGTACTTGGCGTTGAGGTAGGCCGCCGCCCGGCCCAGGTACTGCTTGCGCTCCTCAAACCGGGCCCGGTCGTGGTCCCGGATGAGGAAGTTGAGCCGGGCCTCGCTCTCGTCCCCCTCCATGCGGTTGAGATGGTAGAAGCCCTCGTACCCCTCGGTGTGGGCCGGGGTCTCGGCCGGAGGCATCAGATTGGCAAACTCGATGGCCAGGAGCAGGGCGTTTTTCATCTTATCCTTGGCGCTGCCCGGGTGGATGTTGACCCCGTGGAGGTACACCCCGGCGTTGGCGGCGTTGAAGTTCTCGTACTCGATCTCCCCCAGCTCGCCGCCGTCCACCGTGTAGGCCACCGCCGCGCCGAAGCCCTCCACGTCGAAGTGCTCCGCGCCGTCGCCCACCTCCTCGTCCGGGGTGATGCCCACGGCGATGCGGCCGTGGGGGAGCTCCGGGTGGGCGATGAGATACTCCAGGGCGGTGAAGATCTCGGCGATCCCCGCCTTGTCATCCGCCCCCAGGAGGGTGGTGCCGTCGGTGACGATGAGCTCCTCCCCCACCTGGCGGGAGAGGCTCTCAAACTCCGCCGCGCGCATCACCACCGTGTCGCTCAGGGGCAGGTCGCCCCCCTCATACCGGCACACCCGGGCCCTCACATTGGCCCCCGGGGCGTCGGGGGAGGTGTCCATATGGGCGATGAGCCCCACGCAGGGCACCCCCTCGCACCCGGGGGTGGCGGGGAGCCAGCCGTAGACATAGCCCTTGTCATCCATGTGGGCGCCGCGCAGGCCCATCTGGCTCAGCTCGGTGGCCAGGACCTCGCCCAAGACCTTCTGCTTCTCCGTAGACGGCGTGGTGGTGCTGTGTTCGGCCGACTGGGTATCAAAGCTCACATAGCGCAAAAACCGTTCGGTCACCTTCATGTCCGCACTTCCTTTTGACAAAAGATAACCCCTGTCTCTTGACGGGGGCCCCCGGGGCGGTTAAACTGGAGACAGTATCCGCAGCCGCCGCGCGCCAGCTCTGGCCCCATTATAGCACATGACGGGAGGTTTTTCCATGTCCATGCAGGAATTTTACTACCCCTCCAGCGACCGCCGCCACCAGGTCCACGCCGTACTCTGGCTCCCGGAGGGGGAGCCCCGGGCCGTGCTCCAGCTGGTCCACGGCATCTCGGAGTACATCCAGCGCTACGACCACTTTGCCCGCTTCCTCACGGAGCGGGGCTTCGCCGTGGCGGGCAACGACCACCTGGGCCACGGAAAGACCGCCAAGGGCCCCCAGGAGTATGGCTTCTTCGCCGAGCAGGACGGCTGGAAATACATCGTCCAGGACGTCCGGGCCCTGCGGGTGGCCATGGGGGAGCGGTTTGGCGGCCTGCCCTACTTCCTGATGGGCCACTCCATGGGCTCCTTCGTGGCCCGGACCTACCTCATCGACTACCCCGGCACCGTCACCGGGGCCATCCTCTCGGGCACCGGGCAGGAGGCCGCCCCCGTGGTGGCCCTGGGAAAGCTCCTCACCGGCTTCGGCGACCCCCACAAGGTCAACCAGCTGGTCAACGCCCTCTCCCTGGGGGCCTATAACAAGCAGTTCAAGCCCAACCGCACCGGCGCCGACTGGATCAGCCGGGACCAAAGCGTAGTGGACGCCTATGTCCGGGACCCGCTGTGTTCCTTCCTGCCCACCGCGGGCATGAACCACGACATGATGACCGGCCTGCAGTACATCGCCAAGCGGGCGAACCTGGCCAAGATGGACCCGGACACCCCGGTGCTCTTCTTCTCCGGGGACCGGGACCCGGTGGGCGGGAGCGGCAAGGGCGTGAAGAAGGTGGTGGGCTTCTTCCGGGACGCGGGGGTGAAGGACATCACTCTCCGGCTCTACAAGGACGGCCGCCACGAGATGCTCAACGAGATCAACCGGGACGAGGTGTACCGGGACGTGGCCGACTGGCTCGCCGCCCACCTGCCGGAGCCGGCGAAGCCCGCCTGAACAAAATCGCAAAACGCCCCCGGCGGCCTGATTTTTAGGCCGCCGGGGGCGTTTTTATCCCGCCGCTGCGCCGTCTGGAAAGTCGCACTGGGGGCAGAAGCCGTAGACCGGGGCCTCACCCCGGACCATGGCCCACATCCGCTCCCCCCAGGCGTAGTGCCACCACTCGCAGGAGTAGCTCACCAGGCCCACCGAGTCCATCAGGTGGTAGAGCCGCCGCCGGTTGCGCCGGGGCTCCTCCTCCCCCTCGGGGTGGCGCTCATACCAGTCGGTGTGGGCCTTCTCGGTCAGGTCGTCGAAGCCGGTGCCCATGTCCAGGGGCCGCCCGCGATAGCAGAGGGTCAGGTCCACCGCCCCGCCCGTGCTGTGGGGGGTGGGCCGCTCCGGCCGCTTCACCGGCAGGGCCACAAAGCCGTCCAGCTCCGCCTCCAGCTCGGCCGGCGTGATGCCGGGCCGCCGGGCCCGGATGCGGGCGGCGAACTGGTCGTAGATGGCCCTCTGCACCGCCAGGGGCCGCAGGCTGTCGAAAATCAGGAGGGAGTAGCCCTCCGGCAGGCGCTCCGCCGCCGCCCTCAGCCGCTCCCACACCCCCCGCCGCACCCAGCAGCGGTTCAGCGCCCCGGCCAGGCCCTGGCGCAGATAGGCGGCGTCATAGGCGATGCGGGGGTGGAGATGGGTGATGTCCACCAGCTCCTCCCCGCACTCCGCCGGCACCGGCACGCCCCGGTAGTCCTCCGGCCCATAGGGCGGGATGGGGGCGGAGGCATAGGTCTCCCAATCGGTCAAGGTGTTCCTCCCTCCCGGCGGGGACAGGGGCCCCGCCGCACTGTTTTGCACCCT
>DVHW01000137.1 GCA_018711785.1 Candidatus Galloscillospira excrementavium | reverse complement strand
GAGACCACGGCGGGGGAGTTGGCCCGGCACTTCCCCATCACGGGGGCGGCGGTGTCCTACCACCTGGCCCAGCTGAAGAAGGCCGACCTGGTCTGCGAGCGGCGGGAGAAGAACTTTATCTACTACGCCCTGAACACCACGATGCTGGGGGAGCTAATGCTCTGGCTGGACCAGTTCCGGCTCCCGGACAAAGGGGCCGGGGCGGCGGGAGAGGGGGCGGAGCCGTGAAGGGGCGGGCCGGAGAGGAAAAGTCCGCCGGAAGAGCGCCGGCGGAAAGGGAGAAGCGGGGCCGGACCGGCCCCTGGCGGACCGTGTTTTGGCTGCTGATGTTCCTGCCCCTGGCCGTGACCCTGGCCGCCCTGGTGGTCCTGCCCGACCGGGTGCCCATGCACTACAACCTGGCTGGGGAGGTGGACCGCTGGGGGAGCAAGTACGAAAACCTGATCTTTCCGGTCCTGGTGTGGGCCATGGGCGGCTTTTTCCTGGGCATGGTCCGCTTTGCCCGGCGGCAGGGCGGGGAGAGCAACGGCCCCGCGGCCGAGCGGATGCTGTGGGTATGCGGCAGCGGCACGCTGTTTTTGTTTAACGTGATGATAGCATGTTCCCTCGTCGAAGCGGGCCGCCTGGCCGTAGCAGGGGGCGGGACCCTGGGTCAGGGTTTCGCGCGGCTGATGTTTACCGTCACCGGACTCATCTTCCTCCCCCTGGGCAACGCCATGCCCAAGCTCCGCCGCAACGGCTGGGTGGGGGTGCGCACCAGTTGGAGCCTGGCCAGTGACGAGAACTGGCGGAAGAGCCAGCGGGCCGGCGGCGTGGTGATGATGGCGGGCGGCGCGGTCCTGGCGGTGGGCAACGTGTTCTTCGTGCGCACCACGGAGCAGAGCCTCTGGTTCAGCCTGGGGTGCATGGTCCTGCTGGTGGTGGTGCTCCTGATCGCCACCGCCGCGGTCAGCCGGGAGAGCAAAAAGGAATAGGAGTGGTTTTATGCGCGTGATGGCCATTGACTACGGGGACGCCCGCACCGGCGTGGCGGTCTCCGATCCCACCGGCCTGCTGGCCGGGTATACCGCCGTCATCCAGAGCCGGAAGCCGGAGGTGGTGGCCGCCGAGGTGGCCCGGCTGGTGAGAGAGCAGGGGGTGGAGGAGCTGGTGATGGGCTTCCCACGGAATATGGACGGCACCGAGGGGCCCCGGGCGGAGCTCTACCGGGCCTTTGCCGGGCAGCTGGAGGAGGCCACCGGCCTCGCCCCCGTCCTGTGGGACGAGCGGCGGACCACCATCGAGGCCCACGCCATTCTCCACGCCTCCGGCAAGCGGATGAAGGCCCACAAAAAGACCGTGGACGCCGTTGCCGCCACCCTGATTCTGGAGGGCTACCTGACCCGGAAGCGGCAGGAGAAGTGAGATCAGAGCTTGAGCGGCGTGGGTGCCGGGCTTGTGGGCCCGGCGCTCACGCCGCCTGTTCCGGCTGTTTTTTTCGAAAGAGCTCCGCAAGGCCGATGCAGAGGAGGAACCCCCCAAAGAACCGGCGGAGGAGGGACACGTCCAGGGCCGTGGCCGCCCAGGCGGCCACGGCCGAGCAGGCAAGCCCGGCGGCGATGGCGGGGAGGACGGCGGAGCGGCGGACAAAGCCGTTTTTGATGTGGCTGGGCAGGGCGGTGGCGGCGGTGGGGAGGAAGTAGAGCAGGTTGATGCCCTGGGCCAGGTCCTGGGGCACCCCGGCCAGGGAGGTCATGTAGAGGAGCAGCAGGGTGCCGCCCCCCACGCCGAAGCCGGAGAGCACCCCGGCGGCCGCCCCGGCCAGGGCGGCGGTGAGCCAGGGGCCCATCAGAAGAAGAGGGCCCTCACGCCCCCGTAGAGCAGGAACAGGGCAAAGACCCGGCGCAGCCAGTCCATGTTCACCCTGCGGAAGAGCTTTCCACCCAGAAAGCCCCCCGCCAGACCGCCCACGAGGTAGGGGAGGGCGACCACCAGGTCCAGAGTGCCCCGGAAGAAATAGATGGCCGAGGAGAGGACGCACAGGGGGAGGATGATGGCCACCGAGGTGGCGAAGGCCTCCCGCTGGTCCAGCCCGCACCACCGCCGCAGCAGGGGCACCAGCACCATGCCGCCTCCGCCGCCGAAGAAGCCGTTGGCCACCCCGGCGGCCGCCCCCGCCGCCGCGCAGCGGGCCCAGTCCGGAAGCTTTTTTCCCATCAAAAACCCTCCCAAGGCACAAGTTCCCGATGGGGAATAGTGTGCCTTAGGAGGGAATTTTTATGCGTATTCAGCGGGGAATACCGGCCAGGGACATCACCACGTCCCCGGCCAGCATCAGCCCGGCCGCCGGGGGCACCCAGGGGACGCTGGCGGGCACGCTGTGCCGGCCGGGCGGGGGGGTCTCCAGACTCTGTGGCGTGCGAGGCGGCTCGGGGGACCAGAGGACCCGGTGGTGGAAAATGCCCCGGCGGCGCAGCTCCCGGCGGACCACCCGGGCCAGGGGACAGCCCTGGGTCCCGGCCAGGTCCCCGATGCGGAACTGCCCCGGGTCCAGCTTGTTCCCCGTGCCCAGGGAGGACACGATGGGCACGCCCCGGGCCAGGGCGGTCTCGATGAGGTCCAGCTTGCAGGAGACCAGGTCGATGGCGTCCACGATATAGTCGTACCGGGCAGAGAAGAAATCTTCCCGGGTGTCGGCACTGTACTGCGCCGCCACCGGGTGGACGGCGCAGCGGGGGTTGATGTCCAGCACCCGCCGGGCCATGGCCTCCGCCTTGGGCTGGCCCAGGGTGGAGTGGAGGGCCTGGACCTGCCGGTTCAGGTTGGTGGCCCCCACCACGTCGTGGTCCACCAGGGTGAGCTCACCCACTCCGGCCCGGGCGAGGGCCTCGGCGCACCAGGAGCCCACGCCCCCCAGGCCGAACACCGCCACATGGGCCCGGCCCAGCCGCTCCATGGCCTCGGCGCCCAGCAGCATCTCTGTGCGGAGAAATTGCTCCTCCATCTCTTGTCCTCCTTTGGAAAGGCCGCCCCTGCGGCGAGGCAGGGGCGGCCTTGAAAGCGTATCGGTTTAGTGGACCATGGACATGCCGTCGGCCGCCGCGGTCTCATAGGGGGCCTCCAGCTCCTCCAGCCAGGCGGACATATCCTCGTCGGTCATGGCCGCCTCGGCGTCCTCGTGCCACTTGGGGCCGTTCTGGCCCACAAAGTACATCACGTGCCAGCCGTACTGGCCATCGTTGGTGTTCTCCACCAGACTGGTGTCGCCGCTCTGGCGGGCGGAGTCGAAGATCCAGTCGTTGAAGGCCTGGACCATAGTGCCCTCCTCCACGTAGGTGTACAGGCCTCCGTTGGAGCTGGAACCGCTGTCGTCGGAGTACTCCTGGGCCAGGGCGGCGAAGGACTCCTCGGTCTGGTCGCCGGCCAGGAACTCGTCCAGGATGCGCTGGGCC
>DVHW01000136.1 GCA_018711785.1 Candidatus Galloscillospira excrementavium | reverse complement strand
GGTCGTCCAGCGGGATCTTCTGGGGGTCCACCCCGGTCAGGTCCTGGAGCATGCGGATCATGGTGGGGTCATCGTGGCCCAGCATGTCCAGCTTCAGGAGGTTGGACTCCATGGAGTGGTACTCGAAGTGGGTGGTGATGATGTCGCTCTCCGGGTCGTCGGCCGGGTGCTGCACCGGGCAGAAGTCGTAGATCTCCCGGTTCTGGGGGATGACCACCATGCCGCCGGGGTGCTGGCCCGTGGTGCGCTTCACGCCGCTGCACCCCAGGGCCAGGCGGTTCTCCTCCGCCCGGGTCACGGTCCGCCCCCGCTCCGTCAGATAGTGCTTGACGTAGCCGTAGGCGATCTTGTCCTTCACCGTGCCGATGGTGCCCGCCCGGAACACATGGTCCTGTCCGAAGAGCTCAAAGGTGTACCGGTGGGCGTTGGACTGGTACTCTCCGGAGAAGTTCAGGTCGATATCGGGCACCTTGTCCCCCCCGAAGCCCAGGAAGGTCTCAAAGGGGATGTTGAAGCCGTCCTTTTCATAGGGAGCGCCGCAGACCGGGCACACCGCGTCGGGCATATCTGCCCCGCAACCCCAGCCGCCGGCCTTGGCGGCCTCGAAATCCGAGTGCTTGCAGTTGGGGCAGCGGTAGTGGGGCGGCAGGGAGTTCACCTCGGTGATCCCCGACATGAAGGCCACCAGAGAGGAGCCCACACTACCCCGGGAGCCCACCAGATAGCCGTGCTCCAGGGAGTTCTGCACCAGCTTCTGGGCGGACATGTAGATGACGTCGTACTTGCACTTGATGATGTCCCCCAGCTCGGCGTTGATCCGGTCCACTACGATCTGGGGGGGCTCCTCGCCATAGAGGCGTTTGGCCTTGTCCCAGACCAGCCGGGTCAGCTCCTGGGCCGAGTTCTCGATCTTGGGGGCGAACAGGCCCTTGGGCAGGGGCTCGATGCGCTCACACCAGTCGGCCACTAGGTTAGTGTTGCGCACCACCACCTCATAGGCCTTCTCCTTCCCCAGGTAGGCAAACTCCTGGAGCATCTCCTCGGTGGTCTTGAAGTAGAGGGGCAGCGGGGCGTCCGCGTCCTCAAATCCCTTGGAGGCCAGCAGGATGTGGCGGTAGATCTCGTCCTCCGGGTCCAGGAAGTGGACGTCCCCGGTGGCGCAGACCGGCTTGTCCAGCGCCTCCCCCAGGGACACCACCGTGCGGTTGAAGTCCCGCAGCTCCTCCTCGCTGCGCACCATGCCCTTGCGGAGCATGAAGGCGTTGTTGCACAGGGGCTGGATCTCCAGATAGTCGTACCAGGAGGCGATGCGCTTGAGTTCATTGAAGTCCTTACGCTTCACCACCGCCTGGAACAGCTCCCCCGCCTCGCAGGCCGAGCCGATGATGAGCCCCTCCCGGTGCTGGTTGATGAGGCTCTTGGGCATGATGGGATAGCGCTTGAAGTGGTCCAGGTAGGAGGCCGAGATGAGCTGGTAAAGGTTGCGCAGGCCCATCTGGTTCTTGGCCAGGATGATGAGGTGCTTGGGCTGGCGGCGGGCCTTGCCGCCGCCCCGCAGCTTGGACATGGCCGGGTTGATCTGCTGGAGGGTCTGGACGCCTTTGTCCCGCAGCATCTCGAAAAAGGGTACGAGCATATAGCCCACCGTGGCCGCGTCGTCATAGGCCCGGTGGTGGTGGAACGCTGGCAGGTGCAGGTGCTCCGCCACGATGTCCAGCTTGTACTTGCCCAGGTCCGGCAGCAGGTTCTGGGCCAGAATCAGGGTGTCGATGGAGGTGGGCTCGAAGGGCCGGCCCATCCGCCGGCAGCCCTCGGCGATGAAGCCCAGGTCGAACTCGGCATTGTGGGCTGCCAGAGGCCGGTCCCCCACGAAGTCCAGGAAAGCGCCGATGGCCTCCGCCTGGGAGGGGGCGCCCCGGAGCATCTCGTCGGTGATGCCGGTGAGCTCGGTGATCTCCCGGGTCAGGGGCCGCTCCGGGTCGGCGAAGGTGGAGAACTGCTCGGCCACCTCTCCGTCCCGCAGGACCACCGCGCCGATCTCGGTGATGGCGTCCCGCCGCCGGTCCAGGCCGGTGGTCTCGATGTCGAAGCAGACGATCTCGCCCGTAAAGTCTTGTTCCTTGTCGCCATGGACCACCACACGGTCGTCCACGTCGTTGATGTAATAGGCCTCCACGCCGTAGAGGAGCTTGATGTTCTTGGCCGAGTGCCAGGCGTTTGGGAAGGCGTGGGCCACGCCGTGGTCGGTGATGGCGATGGCCCGGTGGCCCCAGGCCTCGGCCCGCTTGATGACATTCTTGTCGATGCCCACGGGGGAGTCGGTCTTGGCCCCCACGGCGGTGAGGGCGTCCATGGCCGACATATTGGTGTGGAGGTGGAGCTCCACCCGCTTCTCCGGGGCGTTGTCCCGGCGGCGCTCCTGCTGGGCCTCCATGATGGCGTAGGGCTCCAGCACCATGTCGCCGGAGAAGCGGTCGATGTTCAGCTTGCCCTGGATGAGCAGGTGCTGGCCCTTTTTCACCCCGTCCACGATGGGCTTGCCCTCGTCGCCGGGGAAGAATTTGTTCACCCGGATGGAGCCGGTGTAATCGGTGACGTCAAAGCCCACCACCCAAGCGCCCCGCTTTTTCAGCTCCTTGTGGTCTGTGGCGAACACGTCGCCCTCCACCACCACGGTGCCCATGTCCAGGTCCAGCTGCCCCATGGGGATGGGCTCCTTCTTGATCTCCCGCTGGCCAAAGATCAGTTTCTTTTTCTCCTTGCCGCCCTCCTTCCCCGATTTCGCCTTTGGCTTTGCCCGGTGGATGCTCCGCAGGGCGGCCTGGCGGATCTCCTCGGTGCGGCGGAAGGCCGCCTCCGCCGGGTCCTCTGCCGCGGCCTCCGGAGTGGGGATCGCCTCTCCCGGGGTGCCATCCGCCCGGGCCGGCTCCTCTAGCGCCCGGAGCGGCTCCTGTTGGGGCGGCGCGGCCGGCACTGGCTCCGCGGGGGCCAGATCCAGCTCCACCCGGTCCACATGGTAGGCCCGTGCCAGGCTCTGCTCCCAGCGCAGTTTAGCCCTTCCATCTGGAAGGTGTTTGCACTTTACAGTCGCGGAAATCGAGCGGCTTGTCTTGTCGATCACCGCCCCTGTAACAACGCTCCCGCTGGCCAGGGGTGCCAAATCCCCTTCCGGCTGCCAGCGGGAAAACAGATTCAGAAAGGGTATCCTCTGCTCAGGCATCGCGCTCAAACTCTCCCCCACTCAGACTCAGACAGCGGCGCTCAAAGCGCCTCGATCAGTTGAAACAGCTCGTCCACCAGCCGGTCCTGGGGGACCTTCTTGACGATCTCTCCCCGGCGGAACAGCAGGCCAACACCGTCCCCGCCGGCGATGCCCACGTCGGCGGCGCTGGCCTCCCCCGGGCCGTTGACCACACAGCCCATGACCGCCACGGTGATGGGCTTGTCCACCCCCTTGAGCCGCTCTTCCACCTGGTTCGCCAGGCCGATAAGGTCGATCCGGGTACGGCCGCAGGTGGGGCAGGCGATGAGCTCCGGCCCCTCCTTCCGCACGCCGGAGACCTTCAGGATGTCCCGGGCGGCGTAGACCTCCTCGATGGGATCGGCGGAGAGGGACACCCGCACCGTGTCCCCGATGCCCATGGCCAGGAGGCCCCCGATGCCCACCGCGGACTTCAGTACCCCCATGCGGGGCGTGCCCGTTTCGGTGACGCCAAGATGTAAAGGGTAATTGCTTTTCAGTGACATCAGCCGATAGGCCGCCATGGTCACCGGCACGCTGGAGGACTTCAGGGATACGCAGATGTCGTCGAAATCGAACTTGTGCAGCAGCTCAATGTGTCCAAAGGCGCTCTCCACCAGTGCCTCCGGCGTGACGCCGCCGTATTTTGCCAGGATGGGCTTCTCCAGGGAGCCGCCGTTGACCCCGATGCGGATGGGGATGTTTTTTGCCTTGCAGGCCGCGGCCACCGCTCTGACCCGGTCCTCCCCGCCGATGTTGCCCGGGTTGATGCGCACCTTGTCGCACCCGGCGGCCACGCACTCCAGAGCCAGCTTGTAGTCAAAGTGGATGTCTACCACCAGGGGGATGTGGATGCGAGAACGGATCTCCCCCACCGCCCGGGCGGCCGCCATGTCGGGCACCGCCACCCGGACAATTTGGCAACCCGCGGCCTCCAGCCGCAGGATCTGCTCCACCGTGGCCGCCACGTCGTCGGTCCGGGTGTTGCACATGGACTGGATGGTCACCGGGGCGCCGCCCCCCACCGGGACCGCGCCCACCATGATCTGTCTTGTCAAGGAGTCTCCCTCCCTATCCGTCTATCGCCCGAACAGCTTGAGCACGTCGCTGAAGGCCACCACCAGCATCAGTGCCATCAGGCACACGAAGCCCGCGGCGTTGACGTACCCCTCGTACTTGGGGTTCAGCCGCTTCTTGGCGAACAGCTTGTAGATGCTGCCCACGATGAGGAACAGAATCCGCCCGCCGTCCAGGGCGGGGATGGGCAGCAGGTTCATCACCGCCAGGTTGATGGCGATAAAGCCCACGATATAGGCGATGCTCTGGGCGGCCGCGGCGATGGGGTTTCCGCCGGTGGCGGCGGCCTGCTCCTGGGCCTGGGCGGCCTCGTCGCCGATGAGGGTCACGATGCCGATGGCACCCGACATATCCCTGAGGCCCACCGCGCCGGTCACCAGGTCGCCCAGGCCGACCCAGACCAGCCGGACCGTGTCGATGGTGTTGTACCAGCTGAGGGCCAGCTTATCCAGCAGGGTGGGATTTTCGTTGATGCCCCGGATGATGCCCCGCTTGACCTGGGTCTCCCCGTCCACCACGTACTCCCGGGCGGCCATGGGGAAGTCGTCCAGCACGATGCGCTCCCCGGCCCGCTCAATGACCAGGTCCATGGTGTCCCCGGCCCGGTTGAAGAACAGGTCCAGGTCGCTGGAGAGGTAGATGGCGTGGCCGTCCACCGAGACGATGCGGTCCCCCACCATCAGCCCCTCCTCCCCCTGGAGGGGGAACCCGTCCAGGAAGCCGGCGATCTCGGTGGTGTAGTAGGCTCCGGTCTGGGAGAAGAGCACCACAAAAATCAAAAGGCCGGTGAGGAAATTCATAAAAGACCCCGCCACCAGGACGATAAACTGCCGCCAGACGGGGCGGTTGTTGAAGGCCCGGGGGTCCCCCGAGTCGCCGTCCTCCCCCTCCATGGCGCAGAAGCCGCCGATGGGCAGGGCCCGGAGGGTGTACTCGGTCTCCCCCCTCTGCCGGTGCAGCAGCTTGGGCCCCATGCCGATGGCGAACTCGTTCACCCGGAAGCCCAGGAGCTTGGCGGTGATGAAATGCCCGAACTCGTGGACCGCGATGAGCACGCCGAACATGAGAATGGCGATGAGAATGTAGATGACCATAGACATAGGCAGCAGGTTCTCCTTATTTCATTGCCACGGCCCGGGCCGCCTCGTCGGCCGCCAGAATGTCCTCCAGTGTGGGGGAGGGCACCGCCGGCACCTGCTCCAGGGCCCGCTCCACCAGCTCGGCGATGCGGCCGAAGGGGATCTCCTCGGCCAAAAAGCGGGCCACGGCGGCCTCGTTGGCGCCGTTGAGGATTGCGGTGGCCGTCCCGCCCGTGCGGGCGGCGGACAGGGCCAGGGAGAGGCAGGGAAAGGCCCCGTAGTCCGGCTGGGCGAAGGTCAGGGGCGGGCAGGACAACAGGTCCAGGGCCCTGGCCGGCCCCGCTGTCCTCTCCGGCCAGGTGAGGGCGTACTGGATGGGCAGGCGCATGTCCGCCGTGCCCAGCTGGGCGATCATGGCATTATCACAGTATTCCACCAGGGAGTGGACTATACTCTCCCGGTGGATGACGATGGAAATTTTTTCGGGCGGCATATGGTAGAGCCGCATGGCCTCGATGAACTCCAGCCCCTTGTTCATCAGGGTGGCGGAGTCGATGGTGATCTTCGCCCCCATGGACCAGTTGGGGTGCTTCAGGGCCTGGGAGAGGGTCACATGCACCAGCTGCTCCCGGGTATAGCCGAAAAAGGGACCGCCGGAGGCGGTCAGGATGAGGCGCTTCACCTCGCCCCGGTCCCGGCAGCCCTGGAGGGACTGAAAAATGGCAGAGTGCTCCGAGTCCACAGGGATGATCTCGGCCCCCCACCGCGCCGCCTCCTCCATCACCAGCTCCCCGGCGCAGACCAGGGTCTCCTTGTTGGCCAGGGCGATGCGCTTGCCCTGCCGGATGGCGGCCAGGGTAGGCCGCAGGCCCACGATGCCCATGACGGCGGTGATCACGGTGTCGGCCTCGGGCAGGGACGCGGCCTCCATGAGCCCCTCCATGCCCTCCGCCACCCGGACAGAGGTGTCGGCCAGGCGCAGGCGCAGGTCGGCGGCGGCGGCGGGGTCCATCATGGCCGCCAGCTTGGGCCGGAAGGCCCGCACCTGCCCCTCCATGCGCGCCGCATCCCGGTTGGCGGTGAGGGCAGCCGCGGTCATGCCGCAGGCCGCCATGACCTCCAAAGACTGCCGGCCGATGGAGCCGGTGGAGCCCAGAACGGAAACACACCTGCTCATGCTCTCACGCTCCCAGTGCGGGCAGGAAGTGGATCAGGATCTCGACAAAGGGCGCGCAGAAGATGACGCTGTCGAACCGGTCCAGCACGCCGCCGTGGCCGGGGAAGATGTTGCCGAAGTCCTTGATGCCGTACTGCCGCTTGATATAGGAGAAGGACAGGTCCCCGATCTGGGAGACCACGCTGCCCAGCGCCCCATAGAGGGCGAAGAGGAGGTAGTTGACCCGGAGGTCAAAGCCGTACTGCATCACCGCGCCGTAGATGAGAGAGCACACGATGGCCCCCACAAAGCCGCCCACAGAGCCCTCCACCGTCTTTTTGGGGGAGAGCTCGGGGGCCAGCTTGTGCTTGCCGAAGGCCATACCTGCAAAGAGGGCGAAGGCGTCGCTGGTGAAGGCCACCAGCAGGGGGACCAGAATATAGAACTTGCCCAGCTCCAGCTGGTCCAGGCGGATGAAGGTGGAGAGGAAATAGGGGATGAGCATGGAGAAAAAGAAGCTGCCGCCCATTTTCTCCATGGTCACGGTGTAGTGGCTGGAGATGGCCACCACAAAGATCAGGAAAAAGTAGATGAAAATGCCCAGCAGCGCCGACCGGGGCCCCTGTCCGATATAGACCCAGAACGGGACCACGCCGGAGAGGACAATGGACAGCCCGGAGATCTTGGAGTTCTTCACAAAGCCGGTGGACCAGAGCACCTCGTGCACCGCGATCATGGAGAGCAGGGAGATCATAATGGGGATGGCGATGGGCGGCAGGGCAAAAAAGACCACAAAGAGCAGCGGGATGCAGACTACCGCCACCAGGATCCGCTTAACCATTGAGGACACCTCCGAATCTGCGCTGCCGGTGCTGGTAGGACGCCAGCGCGCGGTGGAGCTCTTCCTTGGAGAAATCAGGCCAGAGCACATCGGTAAAATAGAACTCCGCATAGGCAGACTGCCAGGGCAGGAAGTTGGACAGGCGCAGCTCCCCGCTTGGGCGGATGATGAGGTCCGGGTCCGGGACCCCGGCCGAGTAGAGATAGGAGGAGAACTGCGCCTCCGTCAGGTGGTTGGGGTCGGCCTTCCCCTCAGCGCAATCCAGGGCAAAGCGCCGGGCCGCCCGGAGGATCTCGTCCCGCCCGCCGTAGTTGAGGCAGATGTTGACCTGCACCCCGTCGTAGTGCCTGGAGATCTCACGGGTCCGCTCGCACAGGAGCTGCAGCTCCTCGGGCAGCTGGGAGAGGTCCCCGAAAAAGCACATCTTCACCCGGTCCCGCTCCATTTTCTCGATGGCCTCCAGCAGGTACTTCTTCAAAAGCCCCATGATGGCGGAGACCTCCTCCGCCGGGCGCTTCCAGTTCTCGGTGGAGAAGGCGTACACGGTCAGGTATTCCAGACCGATCTCCTTGCAGTAGGTGGCGATGGTGCGGAAGTTCTCCGCCCCCGCCGCGTGGCCCGCCGTCCGGGGCAGGCCGCGCTTTTTTGCCCAGCGCCCGTTGCCGTCCATGATGATGGCAACGTGCCTGGGCAGATTTGTAAAGTCCACCTCGGTGCGAGGGGCCTCTTTGGTTCTAAAAAAAGGCATGGCAGACATCCTACCTGTCAATATAAGATTGCGTGCGGAGCACCGGGGCGCTCCGCACCGCAATGACCGCTAGGGATATGGATTTTCTTACACCGCCATCAGCTCGGCCTCTTTCTTGGCCGTCAGCTCGTCCAGCTGCTTGCAGCGCTTCTCGGTGAGGTCCTGGAGTTCCTTCTCCATCTGCTTGAGGTCGTCCTCGGTGATCTCCGATTTCTTCTCCAGGGCCTTCAGCTTATCCATGGCGTCCCGCCGGATGTTCCGGACCGCTACCTTGCCGCCCTCACCGTACTTGCGCACCTGCTTGGTCAGCTCCTTGCGGCGCTCCTCGGTGAGCTGGGGGAAGGCCAGGCGGATCACCTTGCCGTCGTTCTGGGGGTTGATGCCCAGGTCAGAGGTCTGGATGGCCTTCTCAATCGCCTTCAGAAGGCTGCCGTCCCAAGGCTGGATCATCAGCGTGCGGGGATCGGGCGAGGAGATGGTCCCCACCTGGTTGAGGGGGGTGGCCACGCCGTAGTAGTCCACGGTGATCTTGTCCAGCACCGCGGCGTTGGCCCGGCCGGCCCGGACGCTGGCAAAGTCGCTCACCACCACGTCCACGGTCTTCTGCATTTTCACATCATACTCTTTGAGCAGCTCATTCATTTCCTTTTTCCTCCTTGACGATGGTTCCGATTTTTTCTCCCGTCACCACGCGGTAGATGTTCTCGGGGTCTTTCAGGGCGAAGAGGATGACTGGAATCTTGTTGTCCATGGACAGGGACGTGGCGGTGGAGTCCATCACCTGGAGGTGCTGGGCCAGGATCTCGTCGTAGGTGATGGAGTCGTACTTCACCGCAGTGGGGTCCTTGTTGGGGTCGGCGGAGTATACGCCGTCGATGTTCTTGGCCAGGAGGATGGCGTCGGCGTCCACCTCGGCGGCCCGCAGGACCGCCGCCGTGTCGGTGGAGAAGAAGGGATTGCCGGTTCCGCAGCCGAAGATGACCACCCTCCCCTTCTCCAGGTGCCGGATGGCCCGGGAGCGGATGTAGGGCTCGGCGATGGCGCGCATCTCGATGGCGGTCTGGACCCGGACCTCCACCCCCCGCTGCTCCAGCATATCCGCCAGAGCCAGGCAGTTGATGACCGTGGCCAGCATACCCATGTGGTCGGCCCGGGTGCGCTCCATCCGGTCGCCGCCGTCCTTCAGGCCCCGCCAGAAGTTGCCGCCGCCCACCACGATGCCGATCTGAACCCCGATCTCGGTACACTTCTTCACCACGTCGCACACGCTGCCGATGACGTCAAAGTCCAGCCCGCGGGAGGCCGCGCCAGCCAGGGCCTCCCCGCTGACCTTCAGCAGGATTCGCTTATATTTCGGTTCCGTCATAAATACGCTCCCTCAAGTTGTTTTACTTCAGCTTTCTATTTTAATATAAGTTTACCCGTTTGCATAGTGCTTCGGACAAAGTTTTTACAATTTATTCTTAAACACCTCTGCCCGACGCACAGGCGCCTATTCCCCTTTCCGGGCTTGCAGTTTTCCCCTTTTCATATTAAAATAGGGCCTGTAAAAGCCATTCCAGAGACTTTCAAAGGAAAGGAGTCCTGTTTTTGTCCATCCAGATCACCAGCGACAGCACCTGTGACCTGTCCCCTGCGCTGCTCCAGAGCTACGGCGTCCGGATCATTCCCCTGTCTGTCATCCAGGGCGGCACCTCCTACAAGGACGGCGTAGACATCCAGCCCGCCGACATCTTCGCCCATGTGGAACAGGGCGGGGACCTGCCCACCACCTCCGCGGTCAGCGTGGGGGAGTACCGCGCCCTCTTTGCCGAGCTCTCCCCCCAGCATGAGGCGGTGGTCCACATCACCATCAGCGCCGACTTCTCCTCCTGCTATCAGAACGCCTGCATCGCCGCTGAGGAGTTCGGCAACGTCTATGTGGTGGACTCCAGGAACCTCTCCACCGGGCACGGCCTCGTGGTGGTGGAGGCCGCCCTGGCCGCCCGGCGGGGCATGGCACCGGACGAGTTGGTCCCCTTCCTCCGGGAGCTGACCGGCCGGGTGGAGGCCAGCTTCCTCATCGACCGCCTGGACTACATGGTCAAGGGGGGCCGCTGCTCCGCCGTGGCCATGCTGGGGGCCAATCTGCTGCGGCTCAAGCCCTGTATCGAGGTCAGGGACGGCAAAATGGGCGTGGTGAAGAAATACCGCGGCGCCTTTGCCAAGTGCCTCGTAGACTATGTGCGGGAGCGGCTGGAGGGCCGGACCGACCTGGTCCCCGACCGGGTGTTCATCACCCACACCACCGTGGCGCCGGAGACCGTGGCGGCCGTGCGGCAGGCGGTGGAGCAGTACGGCCCCTTCGCGGAGATCCTGGAGACCGACGCCGGCTGCACCGTTTCCTCCCACTGTGGACCCGGCACGCTGGGCATCCTGTTCATCCGGAAGGCGTAAGGCTCGCCTTGCCGCTGGTATCACAGGCAAAAAGAGAGCTCTGGAAGGCTTCCAGAGCTCTCTTTGGTATCCGTCAGATCACTTCGCCAGCTGCTTGGCGATCTCCTCGGCGAAATTCTCCTGCTTCTTCTCGATGCCCTCGCCCTTCTCGAAGCGGTAGGCGCTCTTGAAGGTGACGGTGCCGCCCAGGGCCTTGGCGGCGGAGGCGATATACTTCTCCACCGACATGCTGTTGTCCTTCACGAACTCCTGCTGGAGCAGGCAGTTCTCGGCGTAGAACTTGTTCAGCTTGCCCATGACGATGTTCTCGCGCACCTTCTCGGGCTTGCCGGCCATCTTGGGGTCGTTCTCCATCTGGACCAGCAGGATCTTCTTCTCCTCGTCCAGCACGTCCTGGGTGACCTGGGTCTTGTCCCAGAACCGGGGGTTGAGGGCCGCGATCTGCATGGCCACGTCCTTGCCGATGGTGGTGGCGTCGATGCCGCCGGTGACCTCCAGGTTGACCAGCACGCCGATCTTGCCGCCGGCGTGGATATAGGGCACGGAGACCCCGTCGGTAAAGAAGGCGAAGCGGCGGACCTTGATGTTCTCGCCGATGACCAGGACCATCTCCTGCTGCTGCTCGGTGACGGTCAGGTCGGTGCCCACGTACTTGCACTCCATCAGGGCGTCCAGGTCGGCGGGCTTGTTGGCGGCCACGGTGGCGGCCACGCCCTTCACGAAGTCCACGAACTTCTCGTTCTTGGCCACGAAGTCGGTCTCGGCGTTGACCTCCACGACCACGCCCACCCCGTCGATGACGGCGGCGTAGGCCATGCCCTCGGCGGCGATGCGGCCGGCCTTCTTCTGGGAGGCGGCCAGGCCCTTCTCCCGGAGGATCTCCACGGCCTTGTCCATATTGCCCTCGGCCTCAGTCAGGGCCTTCTTGCAGTCCATCATGCCCACGCCGGTCATCTCGCGCAGGGCCTGTACGTCTTTTGCGGTGATAGCCATAATCACATTACCTCCATCGTATCGTGTCGTAAAAAGGAAGCGCCCGCCCGCCACGGGCGGGCGCTGGTATCCGGGTGCGGATGGAAACCGCTTACTCCGCGGCGGCCTCTTCGGCGGCGGGCTCGGCGGCATCCTGGCCCTGGCGGCCCTCCTGGACGGCGTTGGCCATGATGCCGGAGATGAGCTTGATGGCGCGGATGGCGTCGTCGTTGCCGGGGATGACATAGTCGATCTCATCGGGGTCGCAGTTGGTGTCCACGATGGCCACGATGGGGATGTGGAGCTTGCGGGCCTCGTTGATGGCGTTGCGCTCCTTGCGGGGGTCCACCACGAACAGGGCGCCGGGGAGCTTCTTCATCTCGGTGACGCCGCCCAGGTACTTCTCCAGCTTGGCGATCTCGCCCATGTGCTTCATGACTTCCTTCTTGGGCAGCATGTCAAAGGTGCCGTCCTCCTGCATGCGCTTGAGCTGGTTCAGACGGTCCACGCGGCCGCGCATGGTCTTGAAGTTGGTGAGCATGCCGCCCAGCCAGCGGGCGTTCACATAGTACATGCCCACGCGGGAGGCCTCCTCCTTGATGGCCTCCTGGGCCTGCTTCTTGGTGCCCACGAAGAGGATGGTCTCGCCCTTCTCGCCCAGCTCGCGGACGAAGTTATAGGCCTCCTCCAGCTTCTTCACGGTCTTCTGCAGGTCGATGATATAGATCCCGTTGCGCTCGGTGTAGATGTAGGGCGCCATCTTGGGATTCCAACGACGGGTCTGGTGGCCGAAGTGCACGCCGGCCTCCAGCAGCTGCTTCATAGATACGACTGCCATGTTTTGTTTCCTCCTAAAATTCAGTTTGATCTTTCTGGGCGCGTCATATTCCCCGCCAACCGGAGCGGTTCTGCCCCAGCACCGGGCGGAAAATCAGCACTCCCAGGCATAATGCCCTGGTAGTATACCACAGGTTTCGGTGGAATGCAAGCAGTATTTCCCAAAAAACGGCGGAATATTTATGGGGTTTCGGCGCCCTTTCCACCCTCCGGCAGCTTGGAGAGCATCACCGCCAGCTCCGCCCGGGACACCGGGGCCCCGGGCCGGAAGGTGCCGTCGGGCATGCCGGTCACCACGCCTGCGGCGTACAGCCGCAGAACGGCCTCATAGGACCAGGAGTTGTCCCCGGGGCTCAGATCCGGGAAGGGATTTTTCAGCGCGGTCCCACCGAGGCCGGGCCGGACCCGGTTCAGCATGACGGCGATCTCCTGCCGGGTGACCGGCTCATCGGGAGCGTACCGGCCGCCGCCCACCCCGGCGGCCAGCCCGGCCTCATAGGCGGCCTGGACATACCCGGCAGACCAGTGGCCCCTCAGGTCGGAGAAGGTGAAGCCGGAGCCCCTGGGGCTCAGCCCCACTAGGCGGCACAGGACCACCGCCGCCTCGCCCCGGGTGAGGGTGCGGTCGGGGCCGAAGGCGGTGGCGGACAGTCCGGTCATCTTCCCCTGGTCCGCCGCGTCAATGATGTAGGGGACCGCCCAGTGGCCCTGGCTGTCCTCAAAGCTCCAGCCGTTGAGCCACAGGGAGTAGTAGTCCCACACCCGGGTATCCTCCTGGCCAAGGCTCCAGCTCCCCGCCCCCAGCAGGCCGTACTCCTCCACCAGGGAGAGCTGGTTTTTCTTTGAAATCTCCGACTCGTACCAGATGGTATAAGTACCGGTGGTGAGGGTCACCCCGTTGATCACCGGCTTGGGGTCGGCGGCGGCTACAGTGATCCGGGCGTATGCGGAGCCGGAGGCGGCGTCCTGGGTCACCTGGCCCCGGTAGTTGGCAATCAGGGCCTGGATCTGGCTCTCGCTGATCCCGTGGCCCTGCATGAGGGAGCCGCTGTCGCTCCAGATGCGGCCGAAGAAGGGGAGGCCCAGCACCAGCTTGTCCGCCGGGACGTACCTGAGGGCGTACTGAATGGACTGCTCCTGAAAGGCCCGGCTGGCCACCGGACCGGAGGAGCCTCCCTGGTAGTGCTCGTCATAGGTCATGAGCATCAGGTAGTCGGCGGCCACCCCCAGCCGCAGGTAGTCATAGGAGCCGTGCCAGCCCTGGGTGTAGCCGTAGGGGTTGGCGGCTACCGACACCGCCACAATTTTGTCCTCCGGCAGCTTTTGGCGCAGAAGCTCCACAAATTCCGAGTAGGCGTTCCGGTCCTGATGGGTCACGTTCTCAATGTCCACATTCACCCCGTCCAGGCCGTACTGGACCACCGCCCGGGCGATCTGCTCCGCCAGCTTTTTTCGATTGCTCAGGGCCTTCCGCCCCAGCTCCCGGTCCCAGTGGTTGCTGAGAAAGGGGACCACTCGAACCCCGCGCCGGTGCATCTGCTCCACGAAGGCGGTGACGCCGCTCCCGCCGGTAAAGTTCAGGGTGCCGTCGGAATTTAAGTTGAAGTAGTTGGGGGAGATCTCGTCCAGAGAGCCCTGGGTCCCCTCTACCCGCTCCACATAGGAGGAGGGGCTGCCGAAGTAGACATAGGACATGCTGAACCGCCGGGCGGCCGCCGCCGGGGTGAGAAGGGCGGCCAGCAGCAGAACGGTACAGAGCAGGGGGAAAAGCCGTCGTTGAACTCGCATGAAAAACTCCTTAACATAGTGTGTGAGTAGGAATATACACGAACAGTATACGGGTTTTTCTGCCCGGTGCAAGGCAAAATGTTTTCCAGCGGCGGAGCGGTTTGGAAAGCCCACGGCAGTTCGGGAGAAAATAACTTGCATTGTCCGGCCTGATGGGTGTAGGATTAAGAGAAACAGCGCCCGATAAGCTGCACCAGCGGCGAGGGGCGGAGAAAACCGACCAGCGAGGTGACCCCATGACGGAGTATTACATCCCCACCCAGGCCAGTGAGACAGAATTTGTGGAGAAGCGCTCCCGATTCATCGGCCACGTGTGGCGGGTGGACAGCGAGGAGGAGGCCCGCGCCCGCATTGAGGAGATGAAAAAGCGCTACTACGACGCCCGGCACAACTGCTGGTGCTACCTGATCAAGGATGGGCCGGTGCGCTACTCCGACGACGGAGAGCCCCAGGGCACGGCGGGACAGCCCATGCTCAACGTGTTTCAGCGGGAGGGCGTGGTCAATGTGGTGTGCGTGGTCACCCGCTACTTCGGCGGCATCCTGCTGGGGGCGGGCGGCCTGGTCCGGGCCTATACCCAGAGCGCCAAGGACGCCCTGGACGCGGCGGGGATCTCGGTGGTCCGCCGGTGGGTGGAGATTCTGCTGCCCTGCTCCTACGCCCAGTACGAGCGGGTGAAGCTGGAGACCGAGGGTTTCGGCGGCGTCATCGCCGAGGCGGACTACGGGGCGGACATCGCCCTCACCGTCCTGCTGCCCGAGGAGCGCTCAGAGGACTACCTGGCCCACATGCTGGACATCACCGCCGGGACGGTGGAGGGCATGGTCTGCGGCGAACGGTTTCAGGACGTGCCCTGGCGGGCGCCCATAGAGAAGGAGGAGTGACCATGGAAGGGACTGCGGTAAACACTCTGTTGGCCTGTATGGAGAACTACAACGAGGCGGTGAAAAAGATGACCGCCAAGCTGCGTCCGGGGGACGGACTGCTGGGCTTTGGCCGGGACCCCAAACGGGACCCCTGCCACATGGAGTTTTATGAGGCCGTGGGAGAGGCGGTGGGCCGGATGATCCAGGAGGGTCTCACCCCTGCGGAAGCGGAGGAGGCCGTGCGGTTTTTGGTCACCCTGGCTCAGGAGGAGCGGTATTTCGACCTGACCCAGCCCATGCGGGAGGCCGTCCAGGGCCACGCCCGAACCTTGGTTCCCCTCCTGGAGCCGGAGACGGCCCGGGAGCTGGCCGCCTGGTACAATAAAACGTACCCACGCCGCCGCCGTCTGCCGGTGCAGAATCAGCTGCTCAAGGAGCTGGAGCGGCGGGCCAATGGAAAATAGGAATAGAATCGCTTGAGGGCCGGAGCTGGTATCAGCTCCGGCCCTCAGATTGTCAAAAAACTCTGTTGAGATGAATCCGTTCAAGTTGGGGCGGGGGAGCTCGAGGGGGCAGCCGCCCGCCTCGAATGGGATCAAATGCCCCGGAAGCCTTGCTGTGCAAGGCTTCCGGCAAGCGAAGCGAGGACTTTTGCGCCGAATAGCGGCGCAAAAGTAACGGCATTTTTGCAGGCGGCTGGGCCGCCTGCTTGTTATATTGTATCAAGAAAAC
>DVHW01000135.1 GCA_018711785.1 Candidatus Galloscillospira excrementavium | reverse complement strand
GCGCTCTGCCCGGTCTCCGGCCCGCGCTTACGGATATTTTTCCCTCGTCTGCCGGGCCTGATACGCCCGGACCGCCGATTCTACCTTTTATATTACTCCCGCACCACAGTCTCCGCCAGGAAGGTCAGGTCCTCCTGATAGGTCCCGGTGAGGCGGAGGGAATCCCCGCTGCGCAGGTTCCGCAGGCCAAGACGGCCCTGGGTCTCCCCCTCCAGGATGGAGGCCGAGGTGGGCACGTCCACCGTCACGATGGTGCCCCCCGAGGTGCGCAGGAGAATGGTCTGGTCCGAGGTGTTCACATACAGGGCCGTGCCCCGCAGAGACAGCTCAGACCCCTCCTCTGCCACCGAGATGCCCCTCACCACGCCGTCCACCACGGTCAAGCCCACATGATCCCCCGCTTTCAGGTCGGAGAGGTTGCCGCTCCCCCCGTTGTAGATGACCCATGCCCCCTCCACCGAGTAGGTGCGGGTCGTACCGTCATCCAGGAGCAGGGTCAGGGCGGGGCCCTCCTCCGTCTGCTCCATGCGCTGGAGTCTGCCGGTCACGTACTGGCTCCGGGACTCCGCCTCCACCAGGGCCACCTGGTGGTTCCACACGGTCACCGCCACCCGGTCGCCTGGCTCGAGCGCCTCCAGACTGCTCTCCTCCCCCGCCTGGAGCACAGGGGGCAGGCTGCCCTCATTCAGATAGAAGGTAGTCTCCGCCCCGCTCTCCTCCTCCACCTGGAGGAGGATGGCGCCGCCGGAGCGCTCTACGGACACCAGGGTACCGGTGGTGAACTCCGGCCCCGGGACGGCGGTCAGCTCCGCCACCCGGCCCCGCTGGATGCGGGCGGTGACATACCAGCCCCGGGCCACCTGGCCGAAGGAGACCGGCTCACCGCAGTAGGTGATGGCCGCGTCGTCGGCCACGGAGTAGCTCCAGGACTGGGTGCTGTCTATATCCCCGATGGCGATGGTGTTGCCGCTCTCCTGGAAGCTGGCCCCCCGCACGACGCCCTGGATGTACTCGGTCACCGTGTCCACCGACACGCTGACTGCCTCGCCGCTGTCATTGGAGATCCGGAGGACCGCATACCCCCCCAGGCAGCCGCTGTCCAGCCGGCCCGGCGTCAGGCTGTCCACCGTGACCGCCGCGGACGCGGGGATCGCAAAGCTGCGGGTGATGCCGTCCAGGCCCCGGACGGTCAGCTGCCAGCCGCCGTCCGCGCCTGCCTCTACCGCCTGGATGAGCCCGCTCTCCCGGCGCTCGCCCCCCTCCAGCCGGAGGGAGACCAGGTCTCCCAGGCTGTCCACGGTACACACGGCCCGGGTATAGCTGGCCGAGGCGTCGAAGAGGGTCCGGTCGCCCAGCTCGTCCCCGACCTGGACCGCCGTGAAGCGGTCCAGGGTGAAGGTCCTCTCCCCGCCGGACACCGACAGGGTAACACAGTTCTCCGCCACGGCGGTGATCTCCCCCGTCACGGTCTCCGCCACCCGGGAGAGGCGGACGGCGGAGGGCACTCCGGCGCTGTCATAGCACACCCGGACCCACAGGCCCTCGGTCAGGCCGCTGGTCCCGACGGCCAGATGGTCGAGGTAGACCGGCGTTCCCTCCGGGCAGGCCGCCAGTTGTTCCCCGCCCAGGGGGTCCTCCAGCGTGAGCAGGGTCACGCCGCCGTCCCCCGCCTCCACCGCGGTCAGGGTGCCCGAAGTCCAGCCGCAGCTGGTATATTCCGGGAGCTCCATCCCCGCCGCGCCGTGGCTGTCTAACACCCTCAGCGCCCGGGCCACCAGCACCGCGGCCCGGGCCCGGGTCACGGGGCTCTTGGGGGAGAGGTTCCCGTTCTGGTCCCCTGCCAGGATGCCCTGGCTTGCCAGAAGGGACACATAGGGCCGCTTGTCCGGGTCGATGCTCTCCGCATCGCCGAAGTCCAGGGCGGTCTCGTCCGCGGCCAAGGCGCAGGCCTCCAGGTCCATGGCCCGCACCAGCCAGACCGCGAACTCCTCCAGAGTGACGGTCCCGTCCAGCCGGCCCGCCCGGTAGAGCTCCGAGAGCTCCTCCCCGGTGAGGACCTCCGCCTCCAGGCAGGTGGCCGCCTCATTCCAGAACCAGGCGTAACTGCCGCCCAGAGCCTCGGATACCTCGCTCCGCCGGTCCGCCCCGATCTCGGCCCGCACCGCTTCCTCCGCGCACATCCGGGCCATCAGAGTCAGGGACTGGGCGGCGGTCAGCTCTCTGGCCGGGCGGAAGGTGCCGTCCTCATATCCGGCAAAGATGCCCCGCTCGGTCAGGGTATCGATGTCCTCCGCGGCCCAGGACCACACCGCCGTCACATCCGGGTAGGCCGCCGCGGGCGTCACGGCCACAGCCGCTGCTACCGCGGCAGCCAGCAGCCAGGAAAAGAGTCGATTCCGTCTCATCGTACACCTCCGGGTTCCATCGTCTCTGGCGTGTTGTGAAGCTGTCCCTTAAATTATATCGGTGTCCCTCCCAAAAAGCAACCGGCTCCGGGAATT